>JBDHDY010000023.1:0-13581 GCA_039591275.1 Gemmatimonadota bacterium
CCGAGCAGTTGTTCCCTGAGATAGGGATGGAGGTGCGGTTCCACAGCTGCGGCGTCCGCCCCCACGCCAGCCAGCACGATCCCGCGAACGGGAGCGGCACGCGTCATGGCAAAGAGTTGCTGCGCCACCGTCGCATAGTGGCGATGCTTTTCCTCTCGTATGCGCCGGTGGAAGTTGTGCTCGCCTGAGGCGCCGTGATTTGTCGTTCCCTTGTTGCCGCGGAACCTTCCCACACGCACCACATCGCCAGCATCGAGGCTACTGATCTCTTCGACGCCGAACGCCGTGACTCTGAAGAAGCGCGCTGTGGTTCGGTCGTAGGCCGCACAGAGGACGAGGCCGAACTCGTCGTCGAGGGCTGCCAGCTCACGAACGAGGGGACCGCGGTCGACGGCCAAACGCGAACGGAAGACTTGAGGTAAGGGAATAGCCTCGAAGAGATTCCGGGGTTGCGAGGCAAACAGCACCACGCCGCGACCAACCGGCAGGTTGCCCGGCTCCTCGAGATATTCGCGGATGCGCCGCAGATCAGCGCCGACCGCCTCACGGTCTACGGCCGGGAGGTTCATTTGCTCCAACCACACCAGACGGTCTCTGATCCGGTTCTTTATTTTGATGAGGTATTTGCCGCGTGCGCGGTCCCGCGGCTCCAACTTGAGATAGCAAGACGCCACCCAGCCGTCACCCGGCTCGAACTCTGCAAGCCGGTCGACAATCGAACGGATGGTTTGCGGGTTATCGACCTTTGTTTGCGCGGCCTGACTAGAAAAAGATGGGTTCGCGGTAGGCACCGTAGATCTCCTCTAGGGTGTGTCTGATCTCATACAACGTACAGTATGCCCGTGCGCAGTCCAACATCGCCGGCATGACATTGTCATCTCGTTCAGCTGCCTGTCGCAGCGCCGCCAGGCAGGCATCAACCTGATCCTGAGACCGCTCCTGTCGAAGATCGGCGAGACGCGCGCGCTGCACCGCATCAGCTTCGTCGTTTAACTGGTGGGTCTCAACTTGTTGATCGTCATCCACGACGAACTCATTGACACCGACGACGATTCGTCGTTTTTGCTCCACCTCGTGCTGGAAGCGCATGGAACTCTGAGCTATCCGGCTCTGGAACCATCCTGCTTCGATACCCTTGACCACACCACCGACGCTTGCGATTTCCCGGAAGAGCTGCTCAGCCTCTTGCTCCATCCGATCGGTCAAAGCCTCTACGTAGTAGGATCCACCCAACGGATCAATCACGTTCGCGACGCCGGTCTCGTACGCCAGAATTTGCTGTGTTCGCAAGGCGACCTGCGCCGCTTCTCGCGTCGGGAGCGCCAGCGTCTCATCAAGCGAGTTCGTGTGCAATGACTGCGCGCCAGCGAGCACGGCGGCCAATCCCTGATAGGCAACTCTCACAACGTTGTTGGTCGGTTGCTGCGCGGTTAACGAGACGCCAGCAGTCTGGCAGTGAAACCGCATCTTCCACGAGCGGGGGTCCTGAGCGCCGTAGCTCTCCCGCAGGTGCCGCGCCCAAATTCGCCGGGCCGCCCGCATCTTGGCGACTTCCTCGAAGAGGTCGTTGTGAACGTCCCAGAAGAACGAAAGCCTCGGGGCAAACTCATCCACGGCGAGGCCGCGAGCCAGACCACGCTCTACATACTCGAAGCCATTGGCGAGCGTGAAGGCCAGTTCTTGTACCGCTGTAGCTCCGGCCTCCCGAATGTGGTAGCCGCTGATCGATACAGTATTCCATAATGGTGTGTGTTTTGCGGCCCACTCGAATACATCACCGATCAGCTTTAGCGCGGGCTCCACGGGAAACACCCACGCGTGCTGCGCCATGTACTCCTTGAGAATATCGTTCTGGATGGTACCGCGGAGCTTCGCAATGTCGATGCCCTGGCGTTCCGCTGCCGCCACATAAAAACAGAAAAGCATCGCCGCCGGACCATTGATGGTCATGGACGTCGAAACCCTGTCGAGGGGAATGCCCTCGAAGAGCGTCTCCATGTCCCTGAGGGACGAGATCGCCACTCCACACATCCCCACCTCACCCTCGGCACGTGGATGGTCGGAATCGTACCCCATGAGTGTGGGAAAATCGAAGGCCACCGACAGCCCTGTCTGCCCGAGCCCCAAGAGAAACTTGAACCGTCTGTTTGCATCTTCGGCTGTGCCGAACCCAGCAAACTGACGCATGGTCCACAGCTTCCCACGGTACATCGTCGAGTGGATGCCTCGCGTGTACGGAAAGGCGCCGGGAAATCCCAGTTGCCTGTCGTACTCGGACTCCTGCAGGTCCTTTGGCGTGTAAAGCGGTTCGACCTCAGTAGAGCTCTGCGTCACGAAATCGACGTTCCGCTTGCGCTCCCGCTCATATTCCTCGCGCCAGGCTCGCAGGGACTCACTGTCAGCCATGCTTTCCCCCTCTGCTCAAACCAGCCACGATGTGGTTAGCAAGCTCGTAAGGGCTCAGCTCTCCGGCGTACACCCTCTCGAGTCCGCCGGCAAGTAGCGCATCTCCTCCAGCCTCATTCCACACGAGTTGCTGCAACGACCGATCGACGACGTCTTTCGTGTGTTTGGCCAGCCGCTCGCGTCGTAGGCGCTCTAGGCCTCCAGACTTCTTGAGGAATGCCGCGTGCCGCTCCGATGCATCAATCAGCTCACCGATCCCTTCGTTCCGCACAGCCACGGTGTCGAGGACCGGCTGTTTCCAGCTGCCGTCCAAGCCAGGCGGCTCCGCGTCAGGCGAAGATGTTGCAGGTGCGTGATGATGTGCCGTCGCAGCCGGGAGCGGGATACCTGCGCGTATTCCCAGCATGAGCTCCACTTCCTCATGCAGCCTGCCGGCGCCGGGGCGGTCGGCCTTGTTGATTACGTAGAGATCGGCGATCTCCATCACCCCCGCTTTGAGTACCTGGATACCATCACCGGATTCGGGCACCAGCACCAAAACTGCCGTATCAGCCGTCTGGCTCACGGCGAGTTCCGATTGTCCAACACCAACCGTTTCAATGATGATGCGCTCGAAGCCGTAGGCGTCAAGCACATCACACACTTCGCGCGTGGTGATCGCCAAGCCACCGACCGCACCCCTGGTCGCCATCGAGCGGATAAACACGCCAGAGTCGAGCGCGACAGACTCCATGCGTACCCGGTCTCCCAACAGGGCACCACCTGTGAACGCGCTCGTGGGATCAACAGCCACGACTGCCACAGTGCTGCCACGTGCTCGGTAACCCTGTACGAGACGCTCGACGATTGTGGACTTCCCAGCCCCGGGCGGGCCCGTAATTCCCAGCCGGTGAGCCCGCCCCACGCGCCCGTGCAGTTCCGACAAGAGCGCCTCGAACTCCCCACTTCCATTCTCTACCAGGGAGATCGCCCGTGCCAGCGCCTCCACCCGTTTTTCGTTGAAGGCCTCGAGCAAGTCAGCGATGCCGTTGCGACGCCTCATGGAAGCTCACGCCAGAAAGTCAACGACCGCAAACCGGTGTCCCTCATCAGGACAGCACGATCATGGACGCAAGACCGAGGACGAAGAAATAGCCGCACACGTCGGTGAATCCGGTGACAAACACCGAACTCGCCACTGCCGGGTCCGCTCCCAGCCGTTCGAGTAGCAAGGGGATCGCTCCACCCGCAGCGCCAGCCACGACCAGGTTGATCCACATTGCGAGCAACGCCACAAGACCCAACCTCCATTCTCCACCCAAGGCCACGGCCGCCCCACCCACCATCAGGCCCACGACCATGCCATTGGTGAGTCCTACCAACAGCTCCTTGGCCACCACAGTCCAAGCGCGCTCCCGAGGGATGAGTCCCAGAGCCACACGACGCACCGTCACGGCGAGTGCCTGAGTGCCCGCATTGCCACCCATACCCGCTACAACCGGCGCCAGCGCCGCCAGCACCCACAGTCGCTCAATGGCATTCTGAAACATAGAAACGACCAACGCTGATACGGATGCCGTCAACAAGTTGACGCAGAGCCAAGGCAAGCGGCGCCGCACGGCCTCGTACCATCGGCCTCCCAGCTGCTCGTCCGCCGAGACGCCGCCGAATCTCAGGAGGTCCTCGGTGCGTTCCGCTTCCACGACGTCGATCACATCGTCGAACGTGATACGTC
Source organism: Gemmatimonadota bacterium (assembly GCA_039591275.1). GTDB lineage: Bacteria > Gemmatimonadota > Gemmatimonadetes > Gemmatimonadales > GWC2-71-9 > JBDHDY01. Next base: position 4,121 of record JBDHDY010000023.1, read on the forward strand.
CCACGAGACACCCCTGATCGTCAACAACAGGCATCGCTGCCACGTTGTACCGGGCCATCAACCGAGCCACCTCCTCCTGGTCCTGGCTCGGCGTGGTCACAGCCTGGGCTGGTTCCATGATCTCGCTCACCCTGCGATCGACAGGCGTGGAGATCAGCCGCCTGAGCGGAAGCACGCCCACCAACCGCTGTTCCCAATCGACACAATAAACTTGATAGAAATCCTCAACTAACTCGCTCTGTCGCCGGATTTCGTCGATCGCCTGCCCGGCCAACGCCGACTCCGGCACCGAGACCACCTCCGTGGTCATGATGCCGCCGGCTGTGTCTTCTCCGTATTCGAGCAGACGCTCGATCTGCGCCCGCTCGTCGACGGCCTCCAGAATGGTGGTTGCTTTTTCGGGGGAGAGTTCGCCGATCAGATCAGCCGCGTCATCTGCGGCGAGCTCATCGACAATATCCGCCGCCTGCTCGGGAGGCAGCGCGTCGAGCACCTCCTCAGGGTGCTCTTCCGGCTCCATCTCGGCCAGCGCCTCGGAGACGACTTCCGCCGGGAGCCGCTCGATGAGGCGCAGACGGACTTCGTCGTCGAGGGCCGCCAGCACGTCGGACACGTCAGACGGGTGCAACGACTTGGCCTTGGCCCCAAAGGCCTCAATATCCCCCGCTTCTGCCAGGCGCCGGAGCTCCTCCTGCCAGTCGAGGGGCTTTGTCATTCGTTCGTGGTGCGGAGCAAATGATCGAGATCGAGGCCCCGCCGAAACCTGTCTTCAGTGTCGTCGCTCGGCTGAACCGCACCCGCCGAAATCACCAACTTCATAGCCTCTTCGATAGAAACGTTGAGCTCTCGTGTGCGTGCCTGAGGCACGATGAGCATGAATCCGGAGGTCGGATTCGGGGTGGTAGGCACAAATACATTCACGCATGGCTCCCCAAGCACCTCGTTGAACAAGAGCGGCACTTCACTCGTCACAAACGCCACAGCCCAAATTCCGGTAGTGGGATACGGAATGAGCACCGGACGCCGAAAGACCCTTTTTTGCTTGATGATGGTCTGCATGATCTGACTGGCCGCGTTGTAGATCGGACCAGTCACGGGGAACCGCGAAAGCGCACGGTTCCACCAGTGAAGCACTTGCCGACCGGCGGCCTGATGTACGATCCATCCGATCACCAACACAGCGATGCCGAGCAGCACGAAGCCGAGGCCGGGTACCCTGAACCCCAGGGCATCTTGCATGGGCCCGCCGAGGATCTCGTCAAGCGTACGGAATATCCACACCAGCACTATGGCGGTGACTCCGACTGGTGCCAACACCACCAACCCAGTGAAAAAGAAGCGTCGAATGCGTCTCAGTCGCTCGTTCACTCCGTCTCCTTCGGAGCCAGTTTGGTCGATTGTACGGGCCCGCGCCGAACGGCCAGCCGTTCGATGCGTGTAGACGTTGCCGCAAGCACGTCGAACTCAAGCGCCCCTAGCGTGAAGCGCTCGCCCGCGTGTGGGATTCTGCTTGCCTCCGTCGCGAGAAAACCACCGATCGTCTCCGCGTCTCCCGGCAGCCGGATGCCAAGACGATTCGCGACTTCGGCCGTCGGCGTTGCACCATCCACCTCGATCACCTCCGCGCCATCCATCACCGCTTGGGCCATCCCATCATGGAAGATCACCCGAACCAGCTCCTCGAGGAGGTCTTCCAGCGTCACGATCCCGGCCGTCCCGCCGAACTCATCCAGCACCACTGCAAAGTGACGGCGCTCTCGCTGCATCTCCAGCAACAAGCCAGCGCAAGGATTGGATCCTGGTGTGACCTTCACCGGGCGAATGGGCAGCTCGCCACCCGGCGGTACCTTGAAGAGATCGAAGGCGTAAATCATCCCCTCAATGCTGTCGAGCGTGTCGCGGTACACCGGCAGCCGCGAATAGCCCGATTCCGCAATGATGCGCCCAACATCCTCCAACGCAGCACCTTCCTCCACCGCCACGATCTCGGTCCGGGGAGTCATCACGTCTTTCACCGGACGGCGCGTGAATGCCAGCGCTCCCGAAACCACTGTAACCTCGTCCGCTTCGAGCAAGTCCTCCGCACCACCTGCGCGGAGCACCTTGGAAAAATCACCGCCCTGGGATGCCGGCAGCAGCGGATTGACCAGCGCCGAAATACGCTCCATCCATGGTGCCGAGCGTCGGACGATGGACTCACACCAGCGGCGGCCCAGTGCCCGCGGTATCCCATACGCGATCCCGACAACCGCCGGCACTGCAACGAGGATGAGCGCCGCTACCGCACTCAGCGGCTCCAAGCGGCTGAGCAGAACGGCCATCCCGAATCCGCTCGCCAGTACTCCGACCGCCGCCACCGCGTTGGCGGTTCGGAGCGTTCTTCCCGGTGTCGAGAGCAGTGCGCTTGCCATGGCCGCGCCACGCAGCCGCCGCGATATCCAGCGGGTCAACTCCACACGGCTCACGGCTGCTGCCCCGACTGCAACCGTCGTCGCAGCGGCAGCCAGCAGCACCCCTGCAGCAAGCACGATCCACGCCATCATTCCTCCTGTCCCGGGCCGCCGGTCACCGGACCTTCCGGGGCACCCCGCTCGAAGTAGACTCGATGGATGCGCCGCCTGACGACCTGCTCCACCACGACCCTGAATTGCCCGAACCGAAATTCCTCCCCGGGGCGCGGAACGTGTCCCAATTCGGAGTATACCCAACCGCCCACCGTACTCACATCGTCCTGTTCCACCGTCGTGCCGAGCAGGGCTGCGAGCTCATCCAACGTCACGCTACCGTCCACCCAGAACTTGTCCTCCCCCTCGCGCTCAACAGCCGGCTTTTCGTGCTCATCGTATTCGTCGCGAATCTCTCCCACGACCTCCTCTAACACGTCTTCCCGGGTGATGAGACCCGACGTGCCGCCGAACTCATCGACTACCAAGGCGGCGTGGGAGGGGCTGAGCTGGAAATCCCGCAGTTGTGCCGCCAGCAGCTTGGACTCGGGGACAAATTGCGATGGCCGCACCAAATCTTGCCAGCGAGTGGGCACTGGCGCTGCTCCGGCCAGGGGCGCCACGAGATCTTTCGCGTACAACATGCCGATGATGTTGTCGAGGTTGTCCGCGTACACCGGAATCCTAGCGTGCTCGCTTCGGCGCAAGAGCTCGACGACTTCGCGCCACTCGGCCTCGGCGTCGAGTGCAAGGATGTCCAATCGCGGCGTCATAATTTCTGCCACCGTGGTATCGCCAAGGGAGAAGACTCCCAGCAGGAGATCTCGCTGAGCCGATTCCAGTGGGTTTTCGTCTTCCTTTGGGCGAGGCAGGAGGCGTTCCACGGTACGCTCCACGAGCATCACGAGCCGCAGCAGCGGCCGGAAGGGCGTCGCGGTTTTACCCGCAATGGGCGCAGCAGCAGCAGCGACATCCGGAACCAGGGCTCCGATGGCCCTGGGCAGGGCTTCCGCCACCATCCCCAGGAAACCGAGCATCACTAGCACTCCCAGCAGTGCTTCGACCACCGGACGCTCCCACCATTGAACAGCCTGGGCCGCTGCCACACCGGCAACGAGCAAAAGTGCTATGCGGCTGACGTGGATGGCCCGGTACGGCGACGGCGGTGCTTCGTCGCCATTGCCCTGGTCACTCAGTGTCCGGGCGACCCTCGGCGACTCTTCCGCGAGCGCCAACAGGCCAGCCCACGCGGCCGCAAGGAGCGCCACACCCAACGACAACACACTCAGGAGCATCAGGCGCCCTCTGCCAACTGCGTCACGTACGCTTCTTGGCGACGCCACATAGGAGAAAGCTCCCTTCGGCCTTCGTGATCGTTTCCGAGAACGTGCAGGGTTCCGTGAACGACAAGGCGAATGAGTTCCTCACGCACCGGTACGCCAAAGCGACGCGCCGACTGTCGGGCAACGGACGGGCAGATGTAAACATCGCCCACCAACTGGTCGTCATGGGGTAGATCGAATGCAATGACGTCGGTCGCTCGGTCTCGGTCAAACGTTCGCCGGTTCAACGCGCGCATACGTGCAGCCGACATAAAGGTCACGGTGACGGCCGCATCCCCGGCGCGCTCTCCATCAAGCACGCGTGCAACGACCGACCGCACAACGGCAGGCGAGAGTGCACGTCGATCGCCGGCAAAGGCGACCTGCACCTCACGCTCCGGACGCCGCCTGCCAGTTGGCCGTGATCCCACCGGACTCCGCTGGGTATTCGATGCGGTTGTGATACATGCCACTCAACGTTCGTACAAACTCCTCTTTCACCTGCTCGAGCTGAGCCAAGGTCAAAGGTGCTTCTATGAGCTGACCCGCTTTGACCCGCTGCGTGACCACGTGATCGATTGCGTCTTTCAGTCTCTTGGGGGACGGTTCCTCCAGAACTCGTAAGGCCGCCTCGACGCCGTCAGCGAGCATCGCCACAGCCGTCTCTGCTGAGCGTGGCAACGGTCCCGGGTATCGGTATAGCTCGAGAGTTTCCTCAGGCACATCGCCCTTTTGGCGGGCCCGTTCGAGAAAGTACCTGATCTCCATCGTGCCATGATGCTCTGGCACGAACGCCTTGACGGCTTCCGGGAGCAAATGCTCCTCCACGAGAGTCACACCTTCCGTCACGTGGTTACGAACGATCGTAGCGGAGACGTCCGGCGGGAGCCGGTCGTGAGGGTTGCCACCGGGGCCCTGGTTCTCCGCAAAATGATGAGGCCGGTGCAGCTTTCCCACATCGTGATAGTAGCATCCCACGCGGGCCAGCAGTCCATTGGCCCCGATGGCGTTGCACCCCGCTTCGCATAGGTTCGCCATTGCCACACTGTGGGCATACGTACCCGGCGCCTCGGTCGCCAGCCGGCGCAACAGCGGACGATTCGGATCCGAAAGCTCGAGCAGGCTCAGATCTGTGGTTACCCGTGCCAAGTGCTCGAATAGGGGAAGCGCGAGAAAGACGAGGGCGGCCGATACGGTACCGTTACTCGCTCCTCGCAGTACGGCGAAGCCTACCTCGGTCAGCGACCAGCCGACCCGCAAACCAACGGTCACCGCAGCCAGCGCGAATGCACCAATAACGATGGCCGCTGAGCTCAAGATGTGCGTTCGTCGGCGAATGCCCCTCACGCTCAGCGCAGCGGCAACCCCTCCCAGAAGGGCCACGTACACTGCATCCAGCCCTCCGTAGACCGCTTGAGATCCAATCAGCAGCGCCAACATCATGGCGGCGATCACCGAAATACGCCCGGTGAACAAAACGGTAGCGACGATGGCGGCAAACGGAATGGGGATCAACTCCGGCCCCTCGCCGATGATCCGGAAATTGACTGCCGAAAACACGATCACCAAGGCAAACAGCACGACGAACACGAGCACCTGGCGGAACTCCCGATACATATCGGGTCGATACAGCATGAGCATCAGCCAAAAGACGGACAGGATGAGCCCATTGGTAAGCATCTGGCCCAGGATGCCGCGAACATTGCCCTCCCCTGCACCTCCTCTGCGCAACAGCTCTGCCCGCAATGCAACCAAACGATCACGGGCTTCCGCGGTCACGACCTCGTGCGCGTTGATGATGCGCTCGTTGGCGCGCACTTCGTCCTTCTTGGGGTCGATCGTGGCGCGGAGTTCGGCTCGGGCTGTCTCGGTCTCTGCGACGTTCGGGATCAGCGTCGGCCTGAACAACACATTGAGGATCTTGACGAAAACCTGGTCGCCCAGGGAGGAATTCGGATCGGGGTGGGCTGTAGTGCGCAGATCCAGAAAGCGGGTCCGAGTAATGACACTGTCCCGCAGGCGCACCGACTCCTGCTCCCCACGGCGGATTAGGATCTCTCGACTCGTCTCGCTTTCGATCGTTCCGGGAGGAGGAACCCCCTGCACGAGGTAGCGGGACACCATGCGCCGTGCAGCACTCAGAACCTCCCGGCGCCGGCCGGCGTCCTGCAGGTACTGTGCACCCTCCCCTGTCAGGCGAAGCCCGAACTGCAGAGCGCTATCGAGCATGGCGCTGCCCGTCTCGGCGCTGTCGAAGGCGAGAAACAGCGCCTCCAAATGGGCAATGACCGAGTCCGCCACCTCGCGTTGATCGTCGTAGATCGGTCGCACAGTAGCTGCCACGGCAGCGGCCTCCCGCTGCATCTCGGTCTCCGTCTTGAACACCTCGAAGTCGAATGGTGCCAACACCTCAGCGACGGCAACCTCACCCACCTCAGGAATGGGGACTTCGAACCCCCTGGCCACTGGGAAGAGGAGATAGGTCAACACCGCCAGGGCGGGCAGTAGCCCCCAACGCACCGCGTGGAACCGGATTCGCTGACGGGGGTCGAGCGACTTGACATCGAAGCGAAGTCGACGTGTTCGTGGTTCGTTCATCCGCTTCGGTCCTCCTCGTAGGCGCGGATGATGTCTCGCACAATGCGGTGCCTAACCACATCCGCCTCATCCAGATAACAGAACGACACGCCGTCAACACCCGGCAGGATCCGCTCGAGTTGAATTAGGCCTGATTCCTCGTGGCTTGGCAGGTCGATCTGTGTCTTATCCCCGATCACCACAGCTCTCGAGTTCACCCCGAGGCGGGTGAGAAACATCTTCATTTGCTTGCCCGTCACGTTCTGCGCCTCATCGAGGATCACAAACGCATCGGCCATGGTACGACCCCTCATGTAGGCGAGGGGGGCGATCTCGATCGTCCGACTCTCGATGGCGCGCTGAGCGCGATCGAAGGGCATCATGTCCTCGAGGGCATCATAGAGCGGTCGCAGATACGGGTCGACCTTGGCCTGCAAGTCGCCCGGCAGGAAACCGAGCCGCTCACCCGCTTCGACGGCCGGCCGGGCCAGCACCAAACGCCGGACGAGCTTCCGCGCCAGGGCCTCGACGCCTGCAGCAACCGCCAAATAGGTCTTGCCAGTGCCCGCCGGACCGATGCCGACAATGACCTCTTCTTCCCGCAGCGCACGGAGATACTGCGCCTGTCCCGGCGTCTTGGGCTGCACGGCGCGACGCACCCCAGGCAGAATGATGCGCAGGTCTTCGTCCACCATCACGTCGCGCTCGGCAATGCCGTTCTCCGTCAGCCGCTGAACGTCATCAGGAGTCAGATTATCGCCCGTGCGCGCCACGTCGATCATGGTGGAAGCGATGCGCATGGCCCGCTCGACCGCGTGAACGTCACCCGCAAGCGTAAACTGATCTCCCCGCAGCGACGCACGAACACCGGTCGCCTGTTCGAGAGCAACGAGGTTGGCGTCGTTTACCCCGGCGAGGGCCAGCGGATCGGCTCCCTCTGCCGAGAGACGGTGGGTGACGGGCTTGCTCATGTTGCCAGGCGGATACCCAATTCGCGAAGCTCGTCGTCGCTGACCGCCGACGGGGCAGCCTCGAACAGCGCACGGGCCGCCGTGGTCTTGGGAAACGCCACAACCTCCCGCAGGTTGTCGGCGCCAGCGAGCAACATGACGATCCGGTCGAATCCCAGCGCTATGCCCCCATGTGGCGGCGCACCGCCGCCAAGCGCCTGGAGCAAGAATCCGAAGCGACGCTTGGCAACATCCCTGGGCATGCCTGACAGCTCCAGCACCTGCAGCTGAAGCTCCGGGTCGCAGATGCGGAGGGAGCCGCTCCCCAACTCGGTTCCGTTGTACACGATGTCATAGTGTTGGGCCCGAACGTCCTCCGGATTGCCTTCGGCGAGGTTCTCAACGTCGTCATCGTGCGGAGCGGTAAATGGATGGTGGGAGAACTCCCAGCCCTCGCCGTCTTGCGATCGCTCGAAGAGGGGAAACCCCTCGATCCACACAAAAGCATGAGGGACCGTGGGAGTCGGGGCACGGTTTCGAATCACGGCCTGACGTACCCGGCCCAGCGCCGGAGATGTTATCTCATCCGGCCCGGCAGTGGCCATCAGAAGATCGCCGTCATCGAGATGGAGCAGCTCTGCAGTCATTCCCTCGAGCTTGGCCAGCGGTCCACTCAGAGTGTCTCCCTTGCGCTTGAGCGTGGCGAGGCCCCCGGCCCCACCGGCCTTTGCCTCATCGGTGAGCTGATCCAGCACTTTTCGCGACAGGGCCGCTCCTCCGGGAACTCTTATGCCTCGTACGCGCCCGCCTGCATCGAGCGCTGAATCGAAGGCCTGGAAGCCCCTGCCGCGAGCCAGATCGCTCAGGTCCTCGATTTCAAAGCCGTATCTCAGATCGGGCTTGTCCGAGCCATACCGTTCGAGAGCTTCTGCAAATGACAAACGGGCAAAGGGCGATGCGACTGTCTCACCGGCTTCGTTCCACAGCGCTACCAACAAGGTCTCGACCGCCCTGTAGACGTCTTCAACACCGACAAACGACATCTCGAGATCGATCTGCACGAACTCGGGTTGCCGGTCGGCTCGCAGGTCTTCATCCCGAAAGCACCTGGCAAGCTGAAAGTAGCGATCGAATCCCGATGCCATGAGGATTTGTTTGTAGATCTGCGGCGACTGCGGAAGCGCGTAAAACTGACCCGGCTGCACACGGGACGGAACGAGGTAGTCTCTCGCACCCTCCGGAGTGGGACGTGTCAGAATCGGTGTTTCGACCTCCAGAAATTCGAGTTCGGAGAGCGCCATCCGCGCCCGTTGCAAGATCCGATGGCGCAACTCCAAATTGCGCAGCATCTCAGGGCGCCGCAGGTCGAGATAGCGGTACTGCAGGCGCAACTCCTCCGCGGGGAGTTCCTCCCCTGTAGCTCGCCACACCGGGATCGGCGGCGTCTCGGCCGGCCCGACCACCCTTAATTCGGTTGCGTGGACTTCCACTGCACCCGTCGCCATCCGGGGGTTGTGTGCTTCCTTCGGTCGGTCGGCGACCGTTCCCTCCACGAGGACCACTGATTCGGCTCCGACGCTCCCTGCTCGCTCGAGAACGTCGGTGGAGGTCCAATCGGGACCAAAGGCTACCTGCACCACGCCGTCGCGGTCACGGAGGTCGAAGAAGACGATCCCACCCAGATCACGGCGTTTGTGGACCCATCCACCCAGGCGAACAGAAAGGCCTGCATGCTCCGGACGGAGTGCACCGCATCGGTGTGTCCGCAGGGAAGTCTCGCTCATCGAGCCCTCGGTTTGGCTTCTCCCGGCCTCACGCTGGGTTTGACGAGACACCGCCCAGCCTTGTGCCGCCGAGAGAATGAGGCGCGACAAGTTCTGGCAAACTTGCTGTGACAGTCGGAGTCAGACGTTCTGGGATCTTCAAGATACCCTTGATCTCACCGCCAGCCCTTGCACGAGCCTATCGTGTGATCCCACACCGCGTTCGGTGGGCCTCACCACGGCCGGTGACATCGGTTCGGGAAGGTAGCGCCGGTTGCACTAAGCCCTAGCACCAGTTGAACATAATGGTCACCCAAATGGCCAGCAAGCGTCGCCTTGACACGCTATTTGGAGCCGACCAACCTTCGAAAGTGAGTAACGTTCCTGCAATTGCCGGGCTCTCGC
>JBDHDY010000024.1:0-17776 GCA_039591275.1 Gemmatimonadota bacterium
GCACCCCCTCGTCACCAAGGCCATCGGCAACGCGCAGAAGCGCGTCGAGTTGCAGAACTTCCAGGCCCGCAAGCGGCTGTTGGACTACGACGACGTGATGAACCAGCAGCGCGAAGTGGCTTACTCGCTGCGACTCTTCGCGCTAGAGGGAGGGGAGGAGCTCAAGGCCGAAGCGGTGCGGATGATCGAAGCGGCCATGGAGCGGTTCGCGGAACAACAGGGGTCGGAAGACGCCGAGCAGTGGGACCGCCAACTCATCGGCGCGGATCTGCTGATGCGGTTTCTCGTCTCGGCGCCGGAGATAGCGGATGCGGAAAAAGTGCCGGACGCAGCGGCGTTGGCTGAATTGCTCAAGGGGGCGGGCGAAAGTGCCTTCCATGCGAAGATCGAATCTTGGAAGGAAATGGAGCAGCGTTACGGTATCGAAAATCTGGCCGAGAAGCTGCTTTCCCAGGTGATACTGCAGGTGCTCGACGAGAAATGGAAAGACCATCTCTACGATCTCGACCAGTTGCGGAATGCGATTCAGTATCGTGCTTGGGGACAGAAAGATCCGCTCATCGAGTATAAGTCCGAAGCGTTCGATCTCTTCGCCGATCTCATGAACGATATCCGTCAATCGTTTGCCGAGCGGTTGTTAAAGTTGCAGGTGCAGATCCCGGGCCAGGAGCGTCGGCCGATGGCTGCCCGTGTTGCTCAGCCCACGCGGCCCGCTGCGCAAACCACCGACGACACCGACTTCCTGGTCCCCGGCGCGGCCCGTCAGGCCCGCGCCCTGGCCCAGGCCACCACGAGCGGCCCGGGGGAGCCGGGATCCGGCCCCATGTCGGAGGGTCCGGTCAAGCGAGGCATCCCGAAAGTTGGACGCAACGACCCGTGCCCGTGCGGTAGCGGCAAGAAGTACAAGAAGTGCCACGGAGCCGCCGCCTGACGGGCTACCCTCCTCGAAACTCCTTCCTCTCCAACCCCAAGTCACGGTAGGCGGTGATTTGGTACGTCCGGCGGGGACCGGCGTGCGAAATTACCGTCATGACACTGCGCATCTCCGATACCTCATCGGCGGAGCGGCCCCGCGAGCGCCTTTTTTCGCAGGGGCCGTCAGCGTTGACGGCAGTAGAGTTGCTGGCGATCCTGATAGGGACGGGCACGGCGCGCACCGACGTGCTGACGGTCGCTTCCCGGCTGTTGGAGACGGCAGGCGGGACGATTCGTGGGCTGGCTCGGCGGCCTGCGGCGTCGCTAGCGAACGTGCCGGGGATGGGGAAGGCCAAGGCCGCGAGGGTCGCGGCGGCGTTCGAGTTGGCGCGCCGTGGCGTGAGGGAAGCGACCGAGGGGCAGAGTGACATTCGATCCCCGGCGGACGTGCACCGGCTGGTGGCCGCCAAGCTGCGCGACCTGATGGTCGAGGAATTTCATCTCCTGGCCATGGATTCGCAGAATCGCATCTCGCGGCAGGTGCTGATCACCCGGGGCATACTGAACAGCTCGCTGGTGCATCCTCGGGAGGTCTTTCGGGCCGCGATTGCGGAGGCGGCCGCTGGGGTCATCGTGGTTCACAATCACCCGAGCGGTAATCCGGCGCCATCGGCGGACGACAAGGCGGTGACGCTGCAACTCGTGGAGGCAGGGCGATTGCTGGACATTCCGGTCTACGACCATCTCATCGTGGCGGGTGATCGGTACTTCAGTTTTGCGGAGACTGGACATCGACCCTGGACTCGCGGAGGCCTTGCTCGAGCGGAGTGATCGGCTCGATCTCGATCTGGTGGAGCGGGCCTACCGCTTCAGTGCGGCGGCGCACCGGGGGCAAAAACGCCTCTCGGGAGACGACTTCGTGTCCCATTCGGTGGCTGTAGCACGAATCCTCCTAGACCAGTACATGGACTCGGTAACGATCGCGGCGGCCTTGCTGCACGATGTAGTGGAGGACGCGGATGTCACTATTGCGGAGATTCGCGAGGTCTTCGGCGAAGAGGTGACCGTCATTGTCGACGGCCTCACAAAGATCTCCAGCCTGAACTTCCAGTCGAGCGCCGAAGAACAGGTCGAGAACTACCGCAAGCTGCTGCTCTCTGTGGCGAAGGACGCACGAGTCGTCATCGTCAAGCTCGCTGATCGGCTTCACAATATGCGCACCCTGGAGCATCTCCAGGAGGAAAGCCGGCGGAGGATTGCCAGGGAAACGCGGGAACTCTACGCCCCTCTTGCCCACCGGTTCGGCATGGCAGGGATCAAGAGCGAGCTGGAAGACCTCGCGTTCAAGTTCCTCGAGGCCAAGGACTACCAGACGCTCGTGGAACAAGTACGAGCCGGCCGGCGTGAGCGAGAGGAGATGATTAACCGCCTGCGGGCGCCTCTAGTGGCGGCACTGGAGCACTCTGGTATTCAGCGCTGTGAGGTGACTGGGCGGCCCAAACATCTCTGGTCGATCTACCGCAAGATGAAGCAGCGAGAACGGCCGCTCGATGAGATCTACGACCTCATGGCCGTGCGCGTGTTGGTGGATTCGGTGGCCGATTGCTACCACGTCCTCGGCCTCATCCACCACCAGTGGACCCCGTTCCAAGAGCGGATCAAGGACTACATAGCGTCACCCAAGTCGAACGGGTATCAATCGCTGCACACGACCATCTTCGGTCCCGGAAGCGAGCTGTATGAGATTCAGATCCGCACTCGGGAAATGCACCGCACGGCGGAGTTCGGCATCGCGGCCCACTGGATCTACAAGGAGGGAGGCCGCGGAGACGATCTCGACGACCACCTGACCTGGTTCCGACAGCTGCTCGAGCTACAGCAGGATGCCCATAGCCCGGAGGAGTTCCTCGAGTTTCTCCGCATCGACCTCTACCAAGAGGAGATCTTCGTTTTTACCCCCCACGGGGACGTCAAACAGTTGCCGAGAGGGGCGACCCCCATCGACTTCGCCTTCGCGGTTCACACAGAGGTAGGTCTCAGGTGTCAAGGAGCCAGAGTCAACGGACGCATCGCGCCGCTCCACCGTCCGCTGAAGAACGGTGATACGGTGGAAATCATTACCGGGTCGCAAGTCCGAGCGAGTCGCGATTGGCTTAGCCACATCGGTACGGCCAGAGCCCGGCATGGTGTGCGCCAGTGGATAAAGAAGGAGGAGGCGGAGGCCAGCATCGCATTGGGTAAGGAGATCCTGGCCCGTGAGCTGCGTCGACGTCGACTGTCCATGCCGGAGGCGGCTGCCATTCGCAAGGCCGCGGTCGCCCTGTCAGTGGGGTCGGAGGAAGGCATGCTCCAGGCCCTGGGGCGGGGCGACGTGCCAACGGGTCAGGTGATTAAGGCCCTGTTCCCCGAGCAGACGCAGGGCCAACTGCCCGATGCCAAACCAACGGTATTTGGCCGCGTGATGGACCGGATCCGCTTTGGACGCGGGGTCCCGATACACGGCGTCGATGGCCTCATGGTGCGATACGCCCAGTGTTGCCAGCCGGTGCCCGGAGATGCGGTGGTGGGGTATGTGACCCAGGGGCGCGGCATCTCAATTCACCGCGGTGACTGTCCCAACCTCTTGACCACCGCCGCCGATCCGGATCGGCGTGTGGAGATTGACTGGCAGGAGGTGGAAGGTGAGGTCTTTCTCGTTTGCTTGGAGGTCGTAGGTGAAGACCGGCGCGGGCTCTATGCTGACCTCATGCAGGCCATCTCGGGTTGTGGCACGAACATCCGGAGTGCAGACCTGAACAGCAAGGATGCCGAAATGTTCGGCACCGTCATGGTCGAGGTGGAGAACAGCGCGCACCTGTCCAAGGTGATGCGTACCATGCGTCGCACGAAGGGTATCGTGAGCGTAGAGCGGCGGGAGCCGATGCGAAAGCGGAGGGGGCAATGAGAGCCCTTCCGCGCCCCACCCAGCCAGCTGTTAGCTATTGGCTATTAGTTATTAGTGATTAGTTATTAGTTGTGCGGTGCAGGTCCGGAGGCTTTCGAATGCCTCTTGACAATCTCAAGGGGTTAACGAATTGCTGGACAACTAACAACTAACAACTAACAACTAACAACTAACAACTTCCCTTCGTGTCCCACTTTTCCCTCGAGCTTCCCTTCGAAACAGCCGGCGACCAGCCCAACGCCATCGAGGCGCTCGTGGCCGGTCTCCAGGAGCGTCGCAGGTACCAGACCCTGCTCGGGGTGACCGGCTCCGGAAAGACGGTCACTATTGCCAACGTGATTGCGGCCCTAGGACGACCGACCCTCGTTCTCTCTCACAACAAGACATTGGCGGCACAGCTCTACGGGGAGCTCAAGTCGTTCTTCCCGAAGAACGCCGTCGAGTACTTCATCTCGTATTACGACTACTACCAGCCGGAAGCCTACATTCCGTCGACCGACACGTACATCGAGAAGGACTCATCGATCAACGATGATATCAATGCATTGCGCCTCCGTGCGACGTCGAGCCTCATGGAGCGGGACGATGTGATCATCGTGGCCAGCGTGAGTGCCATCTACGGGCTTGGGGATCCAGCCGAGTATCGCGAGCTCATGGTCACGGTGGATGTCGGCGAGGAGAGATCGCGCGACTTGATCCTGGAAGAGCTGGTACGGATCCAGTACGGGCGTAACGACGTTGCGTTTGAGCGCGGCACCTTTCGCGTCCGCGGCGACACGATCGAGGTATACCCGGCCTACGAAGAGCAGGCCGTGCGTATCGAGCTGTGGGGTGATGCCGTAGACCGCATCTCCAAGATCGATCCGCTGACGGGAAACACGATAGCGGAGCTCGATCGTTGCGCCGTTTATCCAGCCACACACTTTGTGACGCGCCGGTCGACCGTGGAGCGGGCCGTAGCGGTGATTAGAAACGAGCTCAAAGATCGACTCGCCGAGTTTCGAGCGGACGGCAAACTGCTCGAAGCACAGCGTCTCGAGACCCGTACGCTGTTTGACATCGACATGCTCATGGAAATCGGGACGTGTCACGGTGTCGAGAACTACAGCCGCCACTTTGCCGGACGCCGCGAGGGAGAGCGGCCGGCGTGCCTCCTCGACTATTTCCCAGATGATTATCTGACCGTCATAGACGAGTCTCACGTCACGCTACCGCAGCTCGGCGGCATGTACGAGGCTGATCGATCGCGCAAGCGCACGCTCGTGGAGTACGGTTTTCGCTTGCCGTCGGCCCTCGACAACCGCCCGCTCAATGACCCCGAGTTCCAGGAACTCACACCCAGCATCCTGTTCGTCTCAGCCACGCCCGGAGACCGCGAATTGGCGATGTGCGATGGACACGTCGTCGAGCAGATAGTCCGGCCGACCGGGCTGGTCGATCCGATGGTCGAGGTGCGGCCAGTCGCCGGGCAGGTGGATGACCTCCTCTCTGAAATTCATCGCTGCGAGCGCGCCGGCGACCGGGTGCTGGTCACGACCCTGACTAAGCGGATGGCCGAAGATCTCACCGATTATCTGCAGCAGATGGGGGTACGCGTCCGATACATGCACTCCGACATCGACACCATCGAGCGCATGGAGATCGTTCGCGGTTTGCGTTTGGGGGAGTGCGATGTCCTCGTGGGCATCAATCTGTTGCGCGAGGGGCTTGATCTACCGGAGGTTGGACTCGTCGCCGTGCTGGACGCCGACCAGGAGGGTTTTCTGCGGTCAGACCGCTCGCTGATCCAGACGGTTGGGCGCGCCGCCCGTAATGTGCGCGGCCGGGCGATTCTGTACGCGGATCGGCGGACCGGTTCGATGGAACGAGCGCTTGCCGAGATGGACCGTCGACGGGCGCTGCAACAGCAATTCAATGAGGAACAGGGCATCGTGCCGCGGTCGATCAGCAAGTCCGTTGATGAGGTCCGGCTCACCACGCGCGTCGCGGATGCCGGGGCGGCACGGATCGGGGCAGCCCGAGGGGAGAAGGAAGGCACCCACCTGGATCGGGAGAACCTGATCGAGGTGCTCGAACAGCAAATGAGGGAGGCCGCGGCCGAGCTGGATTACGAACGGGCCGCTGAGCTCCGAGATCAAATCTTCGAACTCAAAGCCGCGGGTGATCCAGTTCGGCGCCAGCCGACGCGCGGTGATGCGCGATCCGGGCGCGGGCGCCGCTCGCGGAAACGGGCGTAGCAGAATGCAGGCTTCGGGCTCGACCGTGACGCTCCCTGAGTTGGAACGGGTGGCAGCACAGCTGTGGCGGGAACTGCCGCCGGCGTCTGTTGTTTGGCTTTCTGGCGATCTCGGGACCGGAAAGACTGCTTTTGTGCAGGCGGTGGCGCGCGCCGCGGCCGCCCGGTCCGCCAAGAGCCCCACCTTTGCCTTGGTTCATCACTATGAGTCTCCCGCCGGACGATTGATCCACGTCGATTGCTACCGTCTCCGAACCCCGGACGAAGCGCTCGACCTGGACTTCCCTGGCCTGCTCCGTGATGCCAGGCTCATGCTCATCGAATGGCCGGAGCAGGCGGGGGACCTGGCCCCGCTTCCAACCGTTCATCTCCGCTTTTCGCATGTAAGCGAACCCGACCGGCGGGGAGTCGAGAGGATCCGATGAGTCTCCGTCTCGCCATCGAATCGGCCACGGATGTGGGAAGCGTGGCCGTAGGAACGGAAGACGGATGCTTGTGCGAGATCACCCTTTCGGTAAGGCGGCACGCCCGCGGGATGGTGCCTGCGGCAAGGGAGTGTCTCCGCAT
Organism: Gemmatimonadota bacterium; assembly: GCA_039591275.1. Lineage (GTDB taxonomy): Bacteria > Gemmatimonadota > Gemmatimonadetes > Gemmatimonadales > GWC2-71-9 > JBDHDY01. Next base: position 6,663 of record JBDHDY010000024.1, read on the forward strand.
CGCCGGTGCAGAATTCCGGGATCTTCGGGAACTGATCATCGGCGACGGTCCCGGGAGCTTCACAGGGCTCCGCGTGGGGGCTGCAACACTAAAGGGCATGCTGACGGAGCTCGGCGGCCTTCCGGTCAGGGTGGCGCCCTCCCTCATGGCAGCGGCCTGGAGCGGCTGGAGGGGTGGAGGAGTGCCGGAGGGCGTACCGGTCGCCGCCCTATACGATGCAATGCGGGGAGAGGTGTTCGCCGCCGTGTATGCATTCACCGGGAATGAGGTGACCGTCAGTATCCCCCCCTGCCTGACCACCGTCGACGACTTGATCGCCCGTTGTGAGCGGCCGGCCGGGCTTGCGGTCGGAGACGGCGCCGTTGCCCATGAAGAGGCGATCGCGGGATGGACTGGACGTCGTGTCATAGGTCCCCCATCCGGATCTCCCCGGGCATCCGCGTTGCTGGCTCTGCGGCAGCTTGAACGGGGAACTGCGTCCGTCCAAGACCCCATGGCGTTTGAGCCCGAGTACGGCCGGTTGGCTGAAGCCCAGGTGCGCTGGGAAGAGAAGCATGGCAGATCCCTTCCAAATCCGGCCGGCGACTCGTAGCGACATCCCGGCCGTCGTGGCCATCGAGCGGATGGCATTTACAGACCCCTGGCCGCCAGCAGCCTTCATTGGCGTCCTGGGATCGTACGTCATGGTGGTCCTTCGGGAGAGGCGGCTGATCGGCTATTTGGTGGCGCGGATCATAGATCGGGACGGTGAGATCCTGAATCTTGCCGTACATCCCGAGGCTCGGCGGGTGGGGGCGGCAAGGGAGCTCCTGAGGCGGGGCTTGGGAGACCTGGTAGCTGCGGGGGTCCGAAAGGTCCGCCTCGAGGTACGGCAATCGAATGAGCCGGCCAAGTCGCTCTACCGGAGTTTTGGGTTTCGTGAGGCCGGTACGCTGACCGGATATTATGTCCAACCGCGGGAGGATGCGGTGGTCATGACGGCGGTTTTCGGGTCGAAAAACAGCTCGAAATAAAAGGAGCCAGAATCGCGTATCTTTGGTTGACAAAAGGACTTAAAGCATCTATAGTTTGCCCACTGTCCGGGTCCCGACCCCAGAAAACGTCGGAGGTTGTTGTGAGCCGAAGTCTCAACAAGGTCACCCTGATCGGGAATCTGGGGAACGATCCGGAGGTCCGCAGTACAGCGAAAGGGTCGCGGGTCGCCACACTCTCAGTTGCGACCAGCCGGCAATGGACCACGCAGTCGGGCGAGAAGCAGGAGAAGACGGAGTGGCATAGGGTGGTGCTGTGGAACAATCGGGGGGCCCAACTCGCGGACGTGGCCGAGCGGTATCTCAAGAAGGGCGACCGGATTTACGTCGAGGGACGCATCGAGTACCGAACGTGGGAAGATCGTGAGGGCAAGACCCGATACACCACAGAGATAATCGGGCGCGAGATTATCATGCTGTCCGGCCGCAGCGGGCCGCCCGACGGTGGTGAGCGATCGCAGGAGGCCGTGGGGCAAGCGGTCGCCGCCGAATCTCGGACGGAGACGTTCGACGACTTCCCGGAGGCTCTCGATGAGGAGGACGACGATCTGCCGTTTTAGTAGCTTGGCGATCCCCTTGGCGGTGGTCTTGGCGACCACAACCGCACCAGCTGTCGCCCAGGATACACTAGTCGTTCAAGAGGCACAGGATACTATCCTGCCAATGGAGCAGGACACCCTGCTCGTGCAGGACACTCTACTGGTGCAGGGAGAGGACCCGCTCGTTCACATCGTTCGACTGGGCGAAACCCTGTGGTCGTTATCTGAGTTTTATCTCGGCGACGCGCTGCTTTGGCCGGAGATCTATCGGCAGAACACCCTCGTCGTTGAAGACCCCCACTGGATATTCCCCGGTGAAGAGCTCAGGCTCGGACCGCCCGACACAGTCGTGGTCAGTAGCGAAGTCACCGGCATCCCGACGGAGATCGTTGACACACCCGAAGGTGCCGAGCGGCAGCAAGAAGTCCAGCAACTAGACCCGATGGCGGATGCACCGGCTCCCCCTCCACCGCCGCCACCTTCAGCGTCGGCGGGCCGAACGGTCTTCGCCAGAGCTGGTCAGGGTGATATAGAACGGATCGGAACGGCGATGCCGCGCCGCGCTAGGGCGCGGCGAAGGGGTCATTTCTACTCTGCGGGGTTCCTGACCGAGGGTGAGAATCTGCCATGGGCTTCCGTGCTTGGTGCTGTCAAGAGACCAACCCTTAGCACACTGACGGCGAGCTCCTCGGCAGTCATCTTTGAAGAAGTCGCCATCGAGGCTCCCTCTAACGCCACCTACAACATCGGCGATTCGCTCCTTGTAGCGCGCCTCAGCCATTCAGTGCCGGATTGGGGGCGCGTAATCGTTCCTACCGGGGTGGTCGAGGTCAGCGCCGTCAAAGGTCGCAACGTGAGGGGGCAGGTTATTCTGCAGTACGGCCGGGTGGCGGACGGACAAGTAGCCCTGCCGCTGGAGCGGTATCGCGAACGCACTGGGGCGCCGGTGCCCGTCGAGAACGGCGTGCGTGGCGAGGTTGTGGCTGTGCGAGATCGCCGGCCGGTCCCGAACCAACAGCAAGTTGTCTTCATCGATGTCGGTCGGTCCAACGGGGTCGTGCCGGGCGACATATTCCAGGTGCTGGTGGTGCGCGAAGGCGATGATGAGGTGGACGCAGAACCAGCCCACATAGCGCTCCTCGAAATAGTCCATGTGAGGGAGAACTCGGCAACCGGTCTCATAGTCCAGATCAGTGATCTGGGCACCGAAGTGGGTGCTCCCGTTCGGTTGATTCGAAAGATGCCCCTCTGAGGTGTTTCGATTGGGAGTGGGGCGCACCGGCATTGGTGCGTGATTAGACAGTCAGATCCCCGCGTTCTTCGCGGGGATTGTCTTTCTGACAACTGCCCTCATGGGGCGCGGGGCATCGGGCTGCTCCCCTATGCCCAGTGTCCATCGCGATTATCTTCCCTGCGGAGAAACGTACGAGTCGTGAATTAATAGAGGGTCGACCGGGACCGTGGGGCCGTTAGAAGTCGCTGGGGACCGCATGGACCGCAGCGTAGAGCCGCGTCTCGGCTAACGTCACTAATAGTGCCGTGCTGTCATGGCCTGGTTGCCCCTACTGGGTCGATGTCGCTCTCAGCGACACCTGCCGAGCCGCGACTATCAGTCGCGGACAACAAGCAACCGAGATCTGTGATCGCATATGTCCGAACGAGTGATGGTGACGGGTGGGGCTGGGTTCATCGGTTCGCACGTGGCCGATTCCTACCTCGAGCAGGGGTATGACGTCACGGTAGTAGACGATCTGTCCACCGGCCGCCGGGAAAATGTGCCGGCAGAGGCTGAGTTCGTGCAATGTGGGGTGAATGACGATCGAGCGCGGCAACTGTTGGCTGAGGGTGGGTTCGCCGTGCTCAACCACCACGCCGCCCAGATGGATGTCCGTGTCTCCGTCGCCGATCCTCTCCGGGACGAGCGGATCAACATCTCCGGATTACTCAACCTTCTCGAGGGAGTTCGAGCCGGTGGGGTTCGGCGCGTGCTTTTCGCGTCGTCCGGCGGTGTCGTGTATCGCGACACGGGTGAGTTGCCTCACCGCGAAGAGGCGCCCAAGCTGCCCGTCTCGCCCTATGGGGTGAGCAAACTGGCGTCGGAGTATTACCTGGCGGCGTATGCCATGTTGTACGGTGTCGAGGTGGTATTACTTCGCTATGCGAACGTCTACGGGCCGCGCCAGAACCCTCACGGTGAAGCTGGGGTAGTGGCCATTTTCGCCCAACGCGTTCGCGACGGCGAGACGATCACCGTCTATGGAGATGGTGCTCAAACGAGGGATTACGTGTTTGTGGAGGATGTGGTTCAGGCTAACCTCGCGGCGACTGGCGGGCCGGTGCCGGAAGTCACTTCGATCGACTCGGTCGCCTTCAACGTGGGCACGGGCGTCGAGACTAGCGTCAACCAGTTGGCCGCGACGATGCTCGAGGTGGCGGGAAGTGAGGTGCCGATTCGTCATGCTGACGCCCGGTCCGGAGAGCTCTTGCGGAGCGCAGTTGATACAGCCAAGCTCAACGCGCATTGGGGATGGAGTCCAGCAGTGACGATACCAGACGGCTTGAGTCGGACCTATCAATGGGTCGTGGAGTCCACGTGATGATGCTTCAGGTTGGTGGTGCCCTGCCGACCACCCCGTGGGACTTGGTCGTGCATTCCAGCACTGCGACGAAAGGTGTGCTCATCGTACTGGCCACCTTCTCGCTGATTACCTGGTTTCTCATCGTGCTCAAGTGGTGGGAGTTCCGGCGCGTGCGACGCCAAGGAGAGCGATTCTTCGGCGAGCTCGAGCGGACCAGCCGGCTGGAAGATGCCTATCGAACCGTGATGAAGCTTCCGTTGTCTCCCTACCGGCGTCTCCTCAGGGAAGGGGTGAACTTCTTCTCGGAACTCCGGCCGGGGGCTCTGCAGGATTCGGGAGTGACACCGCACGTGCTCACGGCAACACAACTCGACGTGCTGGCGATGGTGTTCGCGAAAGAGGTGTCGGCGGAACGTGATATCATGGCGCGGTTTATACCATGGTTGGCAACGATCGGGTCGGTGAGCCCCCTACTCGGATTGCTGGGGACGGTCCTCGGCGTCATGGATTCGTTCTTGGGCATTGCCCGGGGAGGGTCCGGCAACATCTCGGCTGTCGCCCCCGGTATAGCGGAAGCGTTGATCACCACCGTAGTCGGGTTGGCGGTTGCGATTCCCGCGGTCATTGCCTACAACATCTTTGTTAATCGCCTCGGCCTCTTCGCTGGGGAGCTGGAAGGATTCACTCAGGAAATCGTCGGAACCATGGCCCGCGAGGGGAAGCTGTAAACCGTGGAGCGCGGCGGGCTGCACGGACGAGGGGAACTGCCTCTGGAGGCGGGCATCAATGTGACGTCGCTTGTCGATGTCGCGTTCGTGCTTCTCATCATCTTCATGATCACGGCGCCCATCATGCAGGGGGGGGTAGACGTAGAGCTCCCGCGAGCCGAGGTTCGGCCAATTCAGCCGCGGGAAGGATTGATCGTAACGGTCGATCAGGAGGGACGCATCTATATTGATGAGAGTCCCCTCTCCTATGAGGAGTTTCGGGCGAGCTTCCGGGCACTGGTCGAAGCGCGCCAGCCCAACGGCGTGTATGTGCGGGGAGATCGCCGATCGAGCTATGGTGACATCGTCAGGGTGCTTGCGGTCGTGCGTGCCGCAGGAGTGTCCAATATGGGGCTGGTGGCTGAGCAGGAGGTGATCGAGCGGTGAAGCGTCCTGGTCGGGCAGCTGCCCGCGCACGTCGAAGCAGCGTGCGCGTGGCTTCCTTCGGGACGCTTGTCGTTCACGGCATCGGTGGCGGGCTCCTCTTCGGCGCGCCGCGAAGCGTTGACGTGAGTGCGATGCAAGTGTACACGGTGGAGCTGGTGGCGGCACCCCGCCCCAGGCCGGACCAACGGAAGGCTCCCGAGGCGCTGGAACGTCCCGCGGACCGGCCCGCACCTGTCGCTACGCGCCGCCCCCGGAGGACGGCAGTCTCTGAAGAGACCCCTCCGCCGGCGGACCAACCACAGATCGAACGAGAGCCAGCGGCTCGCACGACTCCCGAAGTGGCGCCGGCCCCCGACGTGGAACCCTCTACTGGCTCGGATATCGCGACGTTGAAGACTACCGGTGTGGAGTTCCCGTTCCCGGGATACCTCCGCAACGTGGTCGCGCAGATTTACCGCCGCTGGCGCCGGCCCCTGGGTAATGTCGCCCTCCGGGCGGAGATTCTCTTCTTTATCAAGCGTGACGGGTCGGTGTCCAACCTGCAGTTTGTGCAGCGATCCGGGAATTTCGGGTTTGATCTGGAGGCGCAGGGAGCCATTGAGGCGGCCGCAAACGGGATGGCTTTCGGGGCGCTTCCCGAGGGGTATCAGGAGGACGTGCTGCCCGTCAGTTTCTTCTTCGATCCGAGCACCGCCAGACGATGACGGGATTCGTGACTCGTGGTCTTGCGGCGGCGGCCGCGCTCACAATGGTGACGGTCGTCACCGCGGCCGCGCAGGACTCGTTGCCACCCTTGGAGCAGGGAGTGCGCATCGGCATCACGTACACGCCGGGGGTGCGCCCTGGGATGCTGGTGCTCGGTGGCGCGCGCTCCGCCAGGCTCGATTCCGCCCGTACGATCCTCGCACGTGACCTCAACCACAGTGACGCGTTCGAGATGATCACGCTGCCAATGGGCGACGACCTAGTGCTCAGTATTGACACACCTGAGAGCGGCACGGCGGAAGGTGCCGATGACAATGGCACGGGTTCGTTTGTCAATTTCGCTCTCTACGCGGCGCTGGGGGCTGACTACGCCGTGAACGTCCGCAGCACGGTTGATTCGGTGATTGCGGATTCGATATTGCCGGATTCTGCCGTGGTCGATTCTGCGCTCGTCGTCGCCCTATTTAACGTCCGGGGGGAGGTGGGCGAACTCGAATTGCGGATTCCGGTGGGCCCTGCGGAGGAGGCAGACTTTCGCATGGAGCTCCATCGGGCGGCTGACGAGTTGGTTCGTGCCGTGACGGGGGCTCCCGGCGTGGCCGCCACCAGTCTGCTGTTGATCAGCAGGGGCCGCGTCTATCAGATGGACTCGGACGGGGCCCGGATCACTCCGCTGTCGCCCCCGGGCGTGAATGCGATGTCCCCTGTGTGGAGTCCGGATGGGCGACAGATCATGTATATGGAATTCTCGGAGGGGCGCGGCATCCTCTACGACCAGAACGTGGACACGGGGCACCGGGGTGTGGTTCCTCCGACCACCGAAGGATTGAACTTCGCGGCGACGTTCACCCCGGATGGCCGGTCTGTGGCGTTCGCCCGGGCGGGCGGTGAGGGCACCGACATTTTTACCTATAACCTCTCTGCCCAGTGTTGTTTACAGCGCTTGACGGTTGGGCGGTTGTGGGATAACCTGTCACCTACGTTCAGCCCCGATGGTCGCCAGATTGCGTACGTGTCGACACGGGTAGGGCAGCCCCAGATCTACGTCATGGCATCGGACGGGACAGGACAGGAATTGTTTGCCCCGTTCGAGTGGGGGGTGACCGGAAGTTCGAATGCACCTGAATGGTCACCTGACGGGCTCAACATTACGTTTCACCGTGACATTGCAGGGAGCCCACAGGTGTTCGTCATGGACGTGGCGTCCCGGGATGTGCGGCAGTTGACGAGCGCTGGGCGAAACCATGACCCCACGTGGGCGCCAGATGGTCGACACCTCGCCTTCGTTTCGACGCGTACGGGTGCGCAACAGGTGTGGATCATCGATCTCGATACAGGGCGCGTGCGTCAGCTCACTCGGCTCGGGGAAGCACGTCTTCCATCGTGGTCTGGCCGATTAGAGAAACGAAACAACTAAAGACTGGAGAAAACATGCGACTCACCCTTCCACTCTCCCTCGGAGTTGCTGTTGTCCTCGCCGCGGCCGCATGTGGAGGTGGTCCACCGCCGCCGCCACCGGGCCCGGACCCCGACTCGCTCGCCGCTGAACAGGCCCGCCGCGACTCGATCGCCGCCGAACAGGCACGGCAGGATAGCATCCGGCGTGAAGAGCAGCGGCGTGAGCAGGAGCGGATTGCGCGCGAGCGTGAGGAAGCGGCGGCCCGTGCCGCGGAAAGCCGTCGCGTGAGCGATGCCCTGGCCCGTCGGGTCCACTTTGACTTCGACCGGTCGAATATCCGTGCCGGAGAGGACACCGAAGTCCTGGAGCAGAAGCTTGCCATTCTCCAGGCCAACCCGCAGTTGCGGATCCAGGTGACCGGCCATTGCGACGAGCGCGGCTCTGACGAGTACAATCTGGCTCTGGGCAACCGCCGTGCCCTCTCGGCGAAGCAATACCTTGTCGATCGGGGCATCGGCGATGATCGCGTCATGACCGCATCGATGGGCGAGGAACAGCCCCTCGATCCGGGCCAAAATGAGACAGCGTGGGAGCAGAACCGTCGAGGCGAGTTCACAATCGTGGGCGGCGGAACCGATCTCAGGATGCCCGGAGGCATGTGAGGCGGCTGTTACTCACAGTGTTGGCGGCCATCACGCTGAGTGGCTGTGCCCTCAAGGGTGATGTTCGTCGGGTGGAAACCCAAGTAGCGGATTTTCGTGAGGAGGTGGCCCGCGCCGATTCGGCGCGGGCCGTCATGCTGGCGGAGCGGCTTGACGAGATCCTCACCATCCAAAACCGCGCCGCAGATTCCCTGGGCAGGCTGCTGCTGTCTCTCCGGGGTCAAATGCGTGGCGACCTCACAGAAGTCCACCGGCAGCTGGTCGCCATCCAGGAGCTGACGGGCCAGAGCCAGGTGCGCCTCAATGAGTTGCGGGGCCAGATCCAGCGGCGGTCCGTGGAGCCGGTGGCCCCACCGGGGCAGGGAGGAGCCCATGCCCCGGGTGCCCGAGCGGCGTTCCGAAGGCTCCTGGAAGATTTCCCCCAGCACCCGCGCGCGGCCGATGCCCAGTTCTTCATCGGTGAGACGTTTGGAGCGGATCAACCCGACTCGGCCGAGGCCGCGTACGAGAGTGTGCTGGCGGACCATCCCGACTCGCCTCGAGCCCCCGCTGCGCTCTACCGGATTGCCCGGATGCACGAGCAACGCGGCGACATGCAGGCCGCGCGTCTTCACTACCGCCGCATCGTCGTTGGCTATCCTCGGTCGGAGGAAGCAGAGCTCGCCCGGACCAAGTTGCGAAATCCATAGGACGCCAGAGCGTCCCGGTAGTCTGAGGGATGGGGAAGAAGAAGAAGATTCTGACGGGCGAGATGCCCTTCCTGGAACACCTGGAAGAGCTCAGGTGGCGTATTCTGTGGAGTGTCACGGCCCTCATCGTTGCCTCATTCGTTGGCTACTACCTGGTCCAGCGCTTTGATGTCCTGACACTGCTCAAGGTCCCGATCGCCCCATACCTGCCCGAAGAGAAGCTCTTCTTCACTCGACCCACAGACGCCTTTCTCATCACACTGAAACTCTCCGTGCTCGTCGGCGCGGTGTTGGCGTCGCCGGTGATCTTCCGGCAGGCGTGGACCTTTCTATCTCCTGCCCTGTACGAACATGAAAAGCGGTATGTCATGCCGGCGTTTCTCGCCGGTGTCGGGTTGTTCGTCGCCGGAGCGTGGATGGCGTATTTGTGGGTGCTGCCTGCCGTTCTCCGGGTCCTCCTGAGCCCCCGTTTCGTGGGTGCTGGCTTGGAGCCGTTCATCACGGCTGGTGAATACTTCGCGTTCGCCATCCAGGTCATCCTGGCATTTGGGTTCATCTTTGAGCTGCCCCTCATCATGGTGCTTCTGGCGACGTTGGGTCTCGTCAGCCCGAAGTTCTTTGCGCGGAACCGGCATTACGCTCTAGCCGTCGGAGCCGTCGTCGCAGCTTTTGTCACGCCGCCGGATGTGTTTTCCATGATCATGATGATGGTGCCGATCGTCGTGCTGTACGAGGTCGGCATCGCAATCGGCCGGTTCGTGTGGAGCCGCAGACAGCGTAACACGATAGGTGCGGTCGTGTTGGTGTTCCTGGGAATCGGATTGGGGGCGACACCGAGCTCAGCGTCTGCGCAGGAGCCGCCGAGACGCCCTGACAGCGCTCAGGTGCGTCCGGACTCGCTAGCTCCCGGTGCGGATTCCCTCTCGCAACCGCTTGACACGGCTGTGGCGGCTGAACTCGGCCTACCCACGGCACCATCGCGCAGCTTTCCCCGAGCAGACTCGATCATGCAAGAGCTGCAACGTCTCGAGGGATATCGGGTCACGCGCTACGCCGCCGATAGTCTCACGTTCTATTCGCAGACCCGTCAGATCGATCTGGTGGGATCGGTGTTAGTTGAACGCGAGGGCAGAACTGTCGAAGCAGACAGTATCGAATTCAATCAGGCCAACTGTGTACTGCTCGCCCAGGGAGAACCCAAACTGTTCGAATCTGGTACGGTGCTCGTGGGTGAGACGATGAACTACGATACCTGCGAGCGTCGCGGACTTGTGCAGGAGGCCCTCACCAACTTCAACCAATCGGGTGTCGACTGGTATCTCCGAGGCGGTCTGGGCATTGACTCGGGTTCCACGCGTCTTTATGCCGGCGGGGGCGAGATCACGAGCTGCGATCAGGCGGACCCGCACTTTCACTTTGCAGCAGGGAAGGTGAAATGGGTGACCAACACCATCATGGTCGCCCGACCCGCGGTCCTATATATCCGCGACGTCCCGGTGTTGTGGCTCCCGTTCATGTTTCAGGACATGCGGCGGGGTCGTCGAACCGGCATTCTCGTGCCACGCTTCGGGATCCAGGATCTCGTCCGTCCCACGGAGGGCTATCGCCGACATATCACCAATATTGGTTACTACGTCGCCCTCAACGATTACATGGACGTGCAGGCATCGCTCGATTGGTTTTCGGGAACCTCGGTCGCCGTCAACGGGCAGTTCCGCTACAGGTGGCTCGACCGCTTTCTCTCCGGCGGGATATCCGTGTCACGCATGTTCGAGTCTGGCGTGGATGGAGGGCCCGGAGCGCGGTCGCTGCGGTTGCGGCCGCTGACGTGGACTTCGCCACAAGTGCTCGGGTGATCGAGAGGAATTCCATCGACCCCTATCTGCAAACCGCCACGCTCCGTAGCTCACTGAATTTCAACAAACAATATGACTGGGGTACGCTCAGCGCGGGTGGGAGTCGCTCGCAGAATCTGAGCGACGGTTTGGTGCAGCAAGAGTTGCCGAGCCTCCAGATCACACCTGTCCCCATCAGCCTTGCGTCGGAAGTGACGTGGTCACCGTCGCTCTCATTCAGGACCAGCCGCACGCTGAATCAGGCTGCCGGCACCATCCCCGTGCCCCCGGTCGGTCTGGAGCCGTTGGAAGACGATACCCTGTTTACCGATACCAGAACGACGTCGATGCAGTTCGCCACACCCATTCGGGTCGGGCGGTGGAACTGGCAAAATAGTTTCAGCATCACGGATTTCCTGACCGATCGTCGCAGCACGATGACCGTCGTAGACCCGGACAACCCGGCCGACACCGTGGTGCGTGTGTATGGTGAGGACTTCCGAACCGAGGTCGACTGGAAC
>JBDHDY010000025.1:0-13438 GCA_039591275.1 Gemmatimonadota bacterium
AGGACGAGAAACGCGATTTTTCCGCTCGACCGGATCGTGGCCACCCAGCCGCGCACGGTGACCGTTTCCCCCACTCGGCCTGGCAGGTCCTTGATCTGTGGATCGCTGTACATGGCGCGGAACATCTTAGGGGGTTGGCTGCTTGGATGTCAATGTACTTCGGGTGTAGGGTATGGGGTGTAGGGTGTGGGGTGTGGGGTGAGGATGTGGGGTGATCGAATGCGATTAGCTCAAGGACCGCAATAAAACGATCCATCCCGCGTCAGAATGGTGATTGGAGGCCCAGCCCGCGTGTTAGATTTTGGCCACCTCGCACTGAAATGCCGGATGCCTCCACCCAGCAAGAAAGAACCGCCCCTGCGTAGCTATCGCGACCTCAAGGTTTGGCAATTGAGCATGGACCTGGTGGTCGAGGGCTATCGCATCACCGAGAGTTTTCCAACCCGAGAGCTTTACGGTCTCGTCACCCAGGTCCGGCGGGCAGCCGTTTCGATCCCGAGCAACATTGCTGAGGGATATGGACGTTATCATAGGGGAGACTACGTTCGCCATCTGTCAATCGCCAACGGTTCCCTCAAAGAGTTGGAGACACAGATCTTCATCGCGAACCGACTGGGGATGGTCGACACGGCCGGCCTTGAGCAACTCCTGACAAGGACTGAACAAGTCGGCCGAATGCTCGGAAGTCTAATCAGAGCGTTGAAACGGCAACGCCATTAACCACTCGGACCCTAAACTTCAAACCATTACCCTACACCCCACACCCTATACCCTACACCCTACACCCTCCCTTGCGAGCGCGTACGACGCTCGGTACCATCTATATCCATCCAGGCTCTAACTCCCTGCCCAGAGGTACAACCATGTCCGAACTGGCCGCCAAGCAATGCATTCCGTGCCGTGGGGGTGTTCCACCTCTCGAGGGGGATGCGATCCAGGGTCTCCTTGCCAAGCTCGGCAACGAATGGAAGGTGATTGACGACCACCACCTCGACAAAGAGTATCGGTTTAAGAACTTCGTGCAGGCCCTCGACTTCACCAACCGGGTGGGCGCCGTTGCCGAGGAGCAACAGCATCACCCCGACATCTATCTGGCCTGGGGCAAGGTGAGAATCACTGTCTGGACGCACAAGATCGACGGCTTGACGGAAAGCGATTTCATCTTGGCTGCAAAATGCGATGAGGCTCTGCAATAGGGGCGCTACTCGCAACTGCCATTACCGTACAGCGAACAACTCTATACCCCGCCCGTAGCGTCGCTCGATTCGTTTTCGCCAGGCCTCGTATTCGCGCCCGTCCAGCGTAGGATCCCGTTCCATGACCTCGAAGGCCGCCTTCCGCGCCGCCAGGATGAGGTCGTCGTCCTTGGAAAGATCGGTATAACGAAGGGTGATCCCGCCTGACTGCCGCGCGCCGGCCAGCTCGCCCATGCCTCGTTCCCGCAAATCGAGTTCTGCGATCTTGAACCCGTCCGAGGTGCGGGCGAACTGCTGCAACCGTTCTCTGGTCGCGCCGCCGCCTTCATCTGCAATCAAGATGCAGTGGCTCTCATCGGCACCGCGACCCACTCGGCCGCGCAGCTGGTGCAGCTGGGCGAGACCGAAGCGCTCGGGGTGCTCGACAATCATCACCGTGGCATTGGGAACATCGATCCCAACTTCGATGACCGTTGTAGCCACCAGAACGTCGATGCCACCATCACGGAATGTGCGCATCACGTCATCCCGCTCCTCTGCGCCCAGCTTGCCGTGCACGAGCCCCACCGTGAGGGGATCCAGTTCTTTCTGAAGCTTACCCGCCATTGTCGTGGCCGCCTTGAGGTCCACCTTCTCCGACTCATCTATCACCGGATACACGACATAGACCTGCCTGCCGGAGGCGCATTGCTCCTTCAGGAAAGCGTAGATCTTTGGCCGGTCACGACTCCTCCGGATGCCAGTCCGCACCGGTGAACCCCCGGTCGGCTTTTCCCGCAGTGTGGAGATGTCGAGATCGCCATACAGCGTAAAGGCCAAAGTGCGCGGAATCGGTGTCGCCGACAGAAGCAGAACATCTGGGGTATCGCCCTTCGCGATGAGCGCCGCACGTTGCTCCACGCCAAAGCGGTGCTGCTCGTCGATGACCACCAATCCGAGACTCCAGAATTCCGTCTTCTCCTGAAAGAGGGCGTGCGTCCCGATCACTATCTTTCCGCTTCCGTCGGCGATTCGCCGGCGGATGGCTTCCTTCTCCGACGGCTGCAGCCGTCCAAGCAACACTTCCGGCACGAGGCCGAGCGGTGCGAGCAAGGCGGAAATCGTGCGAGCATGTTGCTCGGTCAGCAATTCCGTCGGCGCCATGAAGACGGCCTGTCGATCGTTCTCCACGGCAAGTAGCATGGCAAACAAGGCGACGATGGTTTTCCCGGTCCCCACGTCACCCATGAGAAGGCGATGCATTCGTTCCGGCGCCGCCATGTCGGCTGTTATCTCGCGGATTGCGCGACGCTGCCCCGCCGTCAGCTCGAATGGCAGCGCATGCTTCAGGGCGGTGGTGAGGTTCTTCTTCACCAAGTGCTCAACGCCGCTTGATGTGTGCTTCGCGAGGTGCCGCGCCCGGGCCAGCACGAACTGGAGATCCAACAGCTCGTCAAACGCGAAGCGCCGCCGTCCCTGCTCAGAATGCTCCACCGACGCAGGCCGGTGAACGGCGAGCAGTGCCTCGTTGATTGTCGGCAACTCCACTCCTCGGAGAAGCACGTGGGGAGTCGACTCTTCGACACAGGCCAACATCTCGTCGAGGTGAAGGCTGATCACCCGGCGAATCTGGCGGTGAGTGAGGCCCTCGGTTGCCGGGTAGATGGGCACTACCAGGCCCTTCCCCTCTTCGTCTTCCGCGTCGTCATCACCGGGTTCGGACAGCACAATGTGCTCCCGAGGAACGATCTGACGGCCGTGGTAATACTTGACCGGTCCGGTCACCAGCAGGAGTTGTCCTTCCCGAATGGTGCGGTCGAGAAACGCTTGTCCAGGCCACGCACATTCAATGAGTCCGGAGGAATCTCTGATTACGGCGCGAAAGATCCGCAAACGTCGTCGGGTCGGCAGCACCCCCTTGGAGATCACCCGACCAACCAGCGTCACTTCGCGGCCCACATCTGCTTTGGCCGCAGGTGTCACGAGCGTAGCGTCGAGGTAGCGATGCGGGAGATGGTAGAGTAGATCCTCCACCGTGGAGACGCCCACACGGGCAAAAGCTTCCGCCCGGCGGGGTCCGACGCCCTTGAGATATTGTACAGGGGTATCGAGGCGCAGCCCCATCACTCGCCGAGTAGATGTTCGGCGAACCGCTTTGACTCGAAATCCTCGAGATCCTCGAGGCCTTCACCGACACCGATAAAACGAATGGGGATGCCGAACTCGCCGGGAAGCGATGCGACTGCCCCACCTTTGGCTGTTCCATCGAGCTTGGTGACGATGAGTCCAGTCACGGGGATGGCCTCCGTGAACGCTTTCCCCTGCTGCACGGCGTTCTGACCCACGGTTCCGTCGAGCACGAGGAAGCTCTCCTGGGGAGCCCCTTCGCAGAGTCGGCCGACTACGCGAGCGATCTTACGAAGCTCACCCATGAGATCCTCGCGGGTGTGCAACCTCCCGGCGGTATCGACGATGACCACGTCAATGCCTCTTGCCGTCGCCGACTCGACGGCATCGTACGCCACGGCGGCTGGATCACCACCCGGCTCGCCGGTCACACACGGTACTCCGAGACGCTCCGCCCAAATCGCCAATTGCTTGGCTGCGCCCGCACGGAACGTGTCAGCGCATGCGAAGAGAACGGTCTTGTCCTGACCGAGCAGCCGATGCGCCAGTTTGGCCGCCTGGGTCGTTTTGCCCACACCATTCACTCCGAGCATGAGGACAACAGCGGGCGCTTTCCCATCGCCCAGATTCATGTGGCCCGGCATTTCACCGTTTCCTACAATCCCCTCAATGCGCTCCACTAACCAACCGCGCACTGCATCCTCAGTCTTGAGACCTCCCCTTCGCAATTCCTCTTCCAACGCCTCGACCAAATCGAATGACGCCGACCCAAAGTCGGCCTCGAGAAGCACGCGCTCGATATCGTCGAGCGCCTGGCGATCGAGTCCCTTGACCAACACTCCGACATCCGTCAAGGCAATGGTCTTGATGCGACTCCACAGCCCGTGCCTCACGGCAATCCCCTCCGCTGCCGCCAGCCCCATTCTCCAAGGAATGCAAGTGCCGCGATGACAAAAAGCCACCAATTCTCCCTGGCACGCCGCAAGACGAGGGCGAAGGCGCTCCCCGCCTCGCTTGCCATCAGCGTCACTGGGCGGGGGTGAAACTCGTCCGAAAACTCCTCCACCACCGTCATCCCCTGGGCACCCGGAAGATCGGGAAAGCTCCACGAGTAGACTCCGGGTACCAGTGACACGAGCGCCACCCCTTCGGAATCGAAACTGATCGTAATGTTCCTGGTCGAGTCGGGCCCGGCTATCATCAACACCGCCGAATCCGGTGGGGCATCCCCGTTGCCTCCCAGCCACCGGAAGGTGACAGGAAGCCCTCGGGCCACCACTGCTCTGGCTGACACGGGAACGGTGCGACCCATCCCGTCCGTACCCAAGAGCCAGTCCGTACCGGCCGCAATCAGCGCCCGATAGGCTTCGCGGGCCGCTCCACCACGCAACACCCAACGCCACAGCCCCGCCCCGGCCAGGGTCAGCCGGCGGCGGCGACTCGAGTCCCGACCCAATAGCAACGCTCGCTCGGCACCACGCCGCGCCAAGCGACCCGTCAACGCCGTCCACTCGTCTCCCTCGGGAACCATCGGAAGAATGCCCGTCAGCGGAGGCAGAGAATCCCACTCAATTGCGGCCAGCCGCCCGGCAAAAGGGGACGATGGAAGGTTGCCGGTGGGATACCAATCACCCTCGAAGTACTCCGTCGCCGGATCGATCGCAGCCGGCCAATGCCAAACCGGCGCCCGGTTGCCACTGCTCCTCGCCTCCGCTCCCCGCACGAAGACCAGGGCGGCATTTCGCCTCGCTGCGATCACAATACGCTCCTCAACCCGCTGTTGGGTGAGCATATCGACCCATTGACCAGCCTGCACTCTCGCGTATCCCCGCACCCCGGTGCCGGCGACCCGCGAGAGTTCGCTCAGGAGAAACCGTCCCTCGACATCGGCGGGGTCGACAATGACCACGATGGCCGGCTGTGCCGTCACGGTGACAATTCGGCGGCGCAGGTTGTCGCGCGGCTCCGCATCGCCCGGCACCGAGAGCCGGAAATCAAGTACGTGTGTACCGAGGGGGATCATGCCTGGTGCGATGGCAAGAGATCGCCGGGCCGTCCCAGGTGATGGCGGCAAGAGTACGTCCCGGGTCAAGATTCTTCGCTCGCCAAGGAGAACCTCCACGCGCACTTCGGCACTGTCGAGGTCACCCCACGTCCCAATGACCAGCGTCGCGGAGACAGTGTCACCTTGCAGTACGCGTTCACCAACCGACACATCCAGCAGCGCAGCCGTGGGCACCGTGTCCCGGGGAAGAAGCACGATTCCAGCGCCGGCCAGGAGGCTGGGCGGCACCGTCCCACCGTCTTCGACCTCCCCATCAGAAACCACGATCACCGGACCACCACCACCCAAGCCTGCTCCCACCCGAAGAGCCTCGGCAAGTCGAGTGGTTCCCTCAATGGGACGGGAGCTGTCATAGGGGGCTACCCGCGATCCGAACCGCAGGATAGTGCCGGTGTCTCCCGCCAGCGCACGAGCAGTGTCCAACGCAGCGGCCCACCTTGCGCCGGCTGCGTCCAGGCTCAACGAGGCATCGAGGAACACGGTAGGCGGACCACCGGAGACTCTCCGAAGGGTCCCAGGGTTGAAGAGCGCCATGAACAATGCGCCCAAAGCCACCGTCCTAAGGGCAGCCAGCCCGATGCCGGTGGCTCCAAGGCGCTCTCTGGCCAGGTACACGACGCCCGCCAGGATCGCCGCCAGGACCGTCGCCACAATCACACCGAGCATGCGGCGTCCTGCGCGCGTCGTTCGGTACAGTTAGCGGGAGTGGAGAACTGCAAGGCCCGTTACTCCGTTCCGGATGAGCCGTGCGCACCCGGATATGGTGATTCTCTGAAAGCTAGACGGTGGAGTGTAAAACTTGAAAGGTGAGCCTTGGAAGCAACTGGGCTGACCGCGGGCGTCTCAATCCCATTCGAGTGGCGCCATGACCTGAAAGCGGGCGGGGTTGAGTAGTCGACCGTAATCGATCCTCAGGGAGTCGAATTCCGCTTCACGCACCCTGGGGACGGGTTCACCGTCACCCAAGTCCACTGTGCGATAATCGATTTGGCGTCCATTCTTCAGAAACTCGTAGTGTACATGCGGCCCTGTCGCCAGACCGCTCTTCCCAACGAAACCGATGATGTCCCCCTGGGATACCCTGACGCCGGGCCGGATTCCCCGGGCGATCCGGCTCATGTGAGCATAGCGGGTTTCAATGCCCCTCACATGGCGGATCGCCACGATCAGGCCATACCCGCCATTGCGACCAGCGGACTCGATCACCCCGTCGCCTGTCGCCTGGATGGGGTTTCCGAGATCCGCGGCGAAGTCGTATCCCAAGTGGGCCCGATATCGCTGGAGGATCGGATGGAAGCGTCTGCCGAACCGGGACGACATGTAGCGGTATCTCACCGGCGCCACCAGAAACGCCCGGTGCAGCGACCGTCTCTCGTCGTCATAGTACAGGTTCTGTCCGCGCCGACCCGAGAGGAGATAGGCCTCTTTCGCTTCTCCTGCGGCTTCGATACTGGCAGCCAGCAGACGCCCGTAGTGAACGTCGCCGGCATCGGAAACGAGCCGCTCGTAGAGAATTTGGAATCGGTCGTCCGGGCGTAGATCGCGGTAGAAGTCGATGATCCACGCGTAGACGCCCTCGGCGACGTTCCAAATCAGCTGCTGGCGTTCCGCAAACGGGAGCACGGAGTCTGGGATAGTCGCGTGAAGCGCTCCGTCGAGAGATCCCCGGACCGGGATCGTTCCCTCGACGCGCTCCGTGAAAACCGTCCACGTGATCTCTTCCAGTTTGCCCCACCATTCGCCGGCGGTACCGCGACCGAGCTTGAGATACCGCTCCCGGTCGAGTCGGACCGTAAGCCGGTCCGGCGATTTCTCCGGCAGCGAGTATCGAAACTCGAACACCATGTCCGGTCGGAGCCGACGGGGATCGAGGCCTTCGGCTCGCGCCGCCGCGAGGAGTTGCTGGAGTTCTGGGCCTTCCACCTCGTGCCGCGCCAACAGATGCGTGAGGGTCTCGTCGCGCCTCAGGCGGTCCGAGCGAGTGACGTGGGCTGTGGTCACTACAATGGGCTGGGCAACCGGGATAGTGTTCCCCAAACGGGCTTCCGTGGCCGACCAGGTAACCGACACACCGACGACCGCGACGACTATCAGGACAGCGGCCTTGAACTGCGCCACCTCACGTCCCATCAATCCATCTGCCGCCGTATGAAGGTGGGGATCTCCATTTCGGAGACTTCGCTGGGTTCAGTCTTTTGCGGTTTGGGAACGTTCCCTCCGGTCATCGGCGCCGGCGCCACCGGTCTCGACGGATGCTGGGGGAACTCGAGGACGCCGGGCGTGCCCGGTCGCCGAACGGCCGCATCTTCTTGGAGGGCCCTGTCGAATCCGGTGGCGATGACGGTGACACGGACCTCCCCCTCCATCGCGGTGTCGTTTACGGCGCCGAAGATGATCTCGGCCTGATCACCCGCCCCCTCGTGGATGACCTCGCTGATTTGATTGACCTCACCGAGCGTGAGGTCATCCCCGCCGGTGATGTTCACGAGTACGCCCGTGGAGCCTCTGATGGAGACGTCATCGAGCAAGGGGCTCGTGATAGCTTGCTGTGAGGCTTCGATCGCACGATCGTCGCCGCGGCCCGTGCCCATGCCCATGAGTGCCGACCCGCCGTCCTGCATGACAGTGCGTACGTCCGCAAAGTCCACATTGACCAGACCGGTCACACTCACCAGTGTCGAGATCCCCTGGGTCGCATGCAGCAGGACCTCGTCAGCTTTCTTGAGGGCGTCCTGGAAGGGGACGTTTTTCCCTACTACGGCGAGTAGTCGCTCGTTGGGAACCACGATCATCGTGTCGACGCGCTTGCGCATCTCGGTGATGCCAATCTCGGCCTGGTGCATGCGCTTGCGGCCCTCGAACAGGAACGGCTTGGTGATGATGCCCACGCAGAGGGACCCCACGTCGCGCGCGAGCTGCGAGATGATCGGCGCGGCGCCGGTGCCGGTGCCTCCACCCATGCCGCACGTCACAAACACGAGATCCGCGCCTTCGAGGACTTGCAGGACGTCATCCTTGTTCTCTTCGATCGCCTGCCGCCCTATTTCCGGGCGCGCTCCTGCCCCAAGTCCGCGAGTCAGCTTCTTGCCAATTTGCACCTTCACATCGGATTTGTTGCTCATCAAGGCCTGCGCGTCGGTGTTGACCGAGATGAACTCCACACCCATGAGGTGCTCGTCGATCATCCGGTTGACGGCGTTGCCACCGCCTCCGCCAACGCCGACCACTTTCATGCGCGCGTTCTGTGAAACCGCTTCCTCGAGCTCGAAAACCATTGATCCCTCGCGAGTCATTGTCCGTGGCTCTAGAAGAAATCTTGCAACCAGCGTTTGACGGGATCGAGGAGTCTTACCACACCTCCCCGACCATTGGCACCGCGCAATGCTTCACGCGCCGCGTACAACACGAGTCCGACGGGTACCGCATATCGCGGAGCCTGCACGCTGTCCACCAAGCCCGTGAGTCCCCTGTCGGGAATGCCGGCTCTGGCGGGGGCAGCGAAGACCTCCCGCGCCAACTCGACCACGCCTGGCAGATGGGCACCGCCGCCAGTCAGGACGACACCAGCCGGCAAATGGCCCGAATACTCCGCCCGTTCAACCTCATCCTGCACCAATCCGAATATCTCATCCAGACGCTGGTGGATGATGTGGCCGAGCAGTTCCCGTTTGGCCCTTCGCACCCCTTGACCCGGTGTACTGGGCAGCTCGATCATCTCGTCGGGGTCTACGAGAGGCGTATATGCCAGACCCCACTTCTCCTTGAGTCGCTCTGCATCCGCATGGGTGACGGAAAGTCCGTGCACGATGTCTTTCGTGAGGTGGCTGCCGGCGAACGGAAGCGATCTCACGTGGCGGATCTTCCCTTCCTGAAAGATAGCTACTCCGGTCGATCCACCACCCAAATCTACCAGGGCGCAGCCCAGTTCCTTTTCCTCCTCGGCGAGGACCGCCAGCGAGCTGGCCAGCGGATCGAGCACCAGTTGCGCGACCCGAAACCCAGCGCGCTCGACCGATTTCCGCACATTTTGCGCGGCCGCACTCTCGACCGAAACGAGGTACATCTCCACCTCGAGCCGCAGGCCCGTCATCCCGACCGGGTCGCTAATGCCTCCCTGCGCGTCGACCCGGTATTCCTGCGGTATGTAGTGCAGCAACTCACGATCGCCACCGAGGCTCACCGCCTTGGCCACATCGTCGACGCGGTCCACATCGGCGCGCGAGACTTCGTCGCCCGTGACCGAGGCCAGGCCGGGCGACATGCGCACCTCGACGTGCTCACCCGCGATGCCGCAGTGGACGTCTGGGATCGGGACACCCGCCATCCGCTGCGCATCGCGTAGGGCCTCGACGACCGATTGGGTCGTTGCCTCGATATCACGGACCACGCCACCCCGAACCCCGGTGTCTCTCCCCACGCCGACGCCGAGGATTCTCACTCCCGGAAGACGCGCATCTCCGGTAACCGCACCCACGACCGCGCACGTTCTCGTGCTGCCGAGATCGAGACCCGTCACAACGTTTCCGCGCTTCACGCCCGCTGCCTCCGCACGGTGACCCATCCGTCGTACCGCATGTCCAGTTCTTCAAACGGTGTGTCGCTGGAGATCAAGTGCCGACGAACGGCGCTCAGGGCACCGATGTCGTCCGCCGAAGGGACTCCCCGAAACAAGAACCGCTGCGCGCCGAGCACGAGAGTAATCCCCTGACGTTCGTCGAATCGGGCACCATCGAGTTCCTGGTACAGATCCCAATCGACCATGCGAAGGGTTGCCAGCGCAGCCACGAGCTGGGAGTCAGCCCGCTCGACAATGGGCAGATCGAGCCCACTGAGCGCCGGGTCGTACGGCAACGGCTTTGCGTCTGCATCGAGTGCGACCAATCCGTTCGGCCCCTGCGCGAAAGCGACCGGCACGCGTTCGGTGACGATGACCCGCAAGGTGCCCGGGAGACGCCGCTCCATTCTCGCATCGGCCACTGCGAACAGCGCCCGCACATCCTCCTCAGCAGCCGCTAGATCGTCGAACAGGTTGACGCTGGAGTCGAGCTCGAGCGCAGCGATAACGGCGTCGGGTGTGAGGTACCGGACGCCGAGGAGCTCCACTTGTCTGACTCGGAAGAAGTCCAACTGCCTCAGCAACGGCCGAATACCGACAATCGCGGCGACTGCCACCGGGAGCAGTACGAGGGCGCGGCCTTTCCAGGTCATGCGGCGGCACCCGCCAAGCGATTCAGGAGATCCGTGGCAACCTCGGTAATGTCGCCCGCCCCCAGGGTGAGCACGGCGTCGCCTTCGGCAAGCACCGATACGAGATAAGGTGCCAGATCTCTCACGGCGGGGATCCACTCCACGACCGGCGCGCCGGCACGCGCCGCCGCATCGGCGACCAACTGACCGTTCACGCCCGGTATTGGCTCCTCCCGCGCAGGGTAGATGTCCGTGACAATCACGACGTCGGCAGCCGCCAGCGCTTCGCCAAGTGCCTTGCCATGCTGCTTGGTGCGGGTGAAGAGATGAGGTTGGAACACGGCCACGAGGCGTCGCTCCGGGAAACGCTGCCGTGCAGCTTCGAGAGTCGCGGCGACTTCCGTGGGGTGATGGGCGTAGTCGTCCACCACGGTCACGCCACGGCGCGTTCCCAACACTTGAAAACGACGCTCCACACCACCGAACTCCGCCAGGGCTCCTGCGGCCCCGGTTACATCGACGTCGAGGGCGTGCGCAACACCAAGAGTCATCGCGGCATTACGGACGTTGTGCATCCCTGGCACGGTAAGTTGGACATCGATCGCCGAACGATCCGGAAACGTAATGCGGGCACGCGTGGCGCCCCCAGTTTGCGCGACATCGCTGACCCGGATGTCGGCATCCCCAGCAGTGCCGACTCGCCACACTGGCACACTCAATCGTTGAGCGACCCGTACCGCTCCTCCGTCGTCACCTCCTACCAACACACGCTCGGCCCGACCAGCGAACTCGACGAAGGCATCCTCCAACGCTGTGAGATCTCCATAACATTCGAGATGGTCGGCCTCGACATTGTTAACCACGGCAATCACCGGACGGAGTGCAAGGAACGAGCGGTCGTACTCATCGGCCTCGACTACAAAGAGCTCGTCACCGTCCAGGCGCGCATTGCCACCCCACGCGTTCACTCGCCCGCCCACGATCCCCGTGGGGTGAAGACCTGCTGCGGCAAGTACCTCAGTCACCATGGCCGTGACCGTCGTCTTGCCGTGCGTGCCGGACACGGCTACAACCTGAGTGCCCTCGACCAGTTGACCCAAGGCCTCCGCCCGACGAAGGACGGGAATGCCCAAACCTGATGCGGCCTCGAGCTCCGGATGATTCCCGTTCACGGCGGATGTGTGGATCACCATTCTGGCATTGCTCACGTGCGCCGGATCGTGTCCTGAGAACACGTCGGCGCCCGCCCGCATTACATCGGCCGCGTTCCGCAAATCGATATCGCATCCAGTGACGTCGACCCCTCGACGTCGGGCAATCAGCGCCAACGCGCTCATCCCCGCTCCGGCAATCCCCATGAAGTGGATTGGTCGGGGATCTAGGGGGTCGAACAGACTCATCGGTTGGGCAGCAAATATAAGGCTAAGTGTAAATTTACGAAAGACTTTGGCCTAGTCGACGAGTCGTAGAAGCACCTCGACGATCCGACGTGCGGCGTCTGGGCGACCGCGTTGTGCCGCCGCCTGGGACATCGTGGAAAGGGTCTCCTTGTCGGCCACCACGGCCTCGATTTGGTCTGCAAGTGCAGCAGGCTCGAGCTGATGTTCCGGAATGCACACGGCCGCACCCGCCGCGGCAAGCGCAGCGGCATTCTTCGTTTGATGATCTGCCGCCGCAGTGGGAAGGGGAATGAGGACAGAAGGGAGCCCCCACGAGCTCAGCTCCGCGGTGGTCATGGCTCCCGCTCGCGCCACCACGAGATCCGCAGCGGCATAGGCTTCCGCCACGGGATCCCAGAAGGCACGCACCTGCCGTTTTGGTGGTCGGTCATGGCGCTGGTAGCGATCCCACATGCCGTGACCAGTGCTCCACAGCAAGGCGACATCGTCGAGTCGACCTTGGTCGAGTAGCTGGGAGACCGCCTCATTGATGCCGAGGGCTCCCTGACTTCCTCCCATGACGAAGCAAACCGGGACACCCTCGGGAATTCCCAATGCAGTGCGGCCGGCCCGCGGATCAGCGCGGTCGACCGGGGGGACGATGGGATTGCCGAACGTGAGCACTTCAGTGTGGCGTCCCGGGCGCAGAGTACGCGCCGCCTCAGGGAACCCGAGGTGAATCTGCCTTGCTCGCCGGGCGAGGAGCCGAGTGGTTACACCCGGAACAGCGTTCTGCTCTTGGAGGGCGATGGGAATACCGTGGAGACTGCAAACCAGCAGGATCGGTCCCGCAGCGTAACCGCCGGTACCCACTGCCAAGGAGGGACGCTCTGTAGCGATGATGCGACGAGACTCCCTCAGCACGGCTCCAAGCGCACCCAACCATCTCACGTTTCTCCACCATGCACTGCGGTAAATTGGTTGGACGGGAAGCAGGTAATACCGGTGAGACCGCTCACGCGCTGGCAGGATGGACGCCTCTACGCCGCGCTCCGCCCCAACGAGCACGGGCTCGACGTCCGGGCGAACATCACGAATCGCGTCGGCGAGGACGAGGGCAGGGATGAGATGCCCCCCGGTTCCTCCTCCGGCGATGAGTATCTTCACACCGTTTTCCGCGGACGCATCCGACTTTCGCCGATATTGACCAGGACTCCGGTTGCGACGAGCGAGACGATCAGATTGGATCGCCCATACGAGATGAGCGGCAAAGGCAGTCCGGTGGTCGGTACCACGCCGAGCGTGACCGCCATATGCATGAGAGCTGTCACACCGACCAACGCGGTGAGCCCGGTCCCGAGCAATGCACCGAAGCGGTCCGGTGCGAGTCGGGAGATGCGCAGTCCGATGCCAACGAACGTGGCAAACACCGCCAACAGCAACGCTACACCGACAAAACCCCACTCTTCGCCAATCGTGCTGAACACGAAGTCCGAATAAGCATA
>JBDHDY010000026.1:0-20751 GCA_039591275.1 Gemmatimonadota bacterium
TCCGAAACGTAAAGATACTTTAACAAAAGGCCCACATTAGCCTTAAGAAACCCGACAAATGCTCTAGAGATAGGTCGAAAGCCACCGGTTGGTGGCATCGAGCACCGCGAGCACAGCTGCCCGCTCAGGGCTTCCCCGGAGCTGACAGGTCCCGGCATGGATCCGGCTCTCCCGGCCGGTCATCACATCCACCCCCACGAAGGCGAACGTAGCGTCGAAGGCGTCCACGAACTTGGCCCCGGCCAGATCCATGCTACCCTCCTCGAGCAGTCCGTCCAACGCAGCTACAGTGGCCCTGGCAGCTGCCTGGAGGCGCATCTTGGGGGTGTCACCGGCCTCCTCGTGGGCCATTACCTCCTCCCCGTCCCTCTCTAGCTTGACCGTGATGCTGACCCGATGCTTGCGGCTCGGCGCCACCTCAACGCTGTGGAAGATGATGCCCCGCTTCCGGGCACGGGCTGCAACCGCCCTCTCCTCCACGGCCTCCAGGGGCAGCACTTCCGCCGTCTGCGCCACGCTGATCTTGCGGTGATCCACCTTGATCCCGAGCTGCGCGAGGAGAGCGCTCTCCACATTGCGCACCACCTGCTTTGGGGCCATCCCCTTATCGGTGAGGACGTGGATCTCGGTGATCTCGCCCCGACTCGACGCCACCACCCGCGCCGACAGCACCCCCTTGAGACTGGCCAGCAGCACCTCCGCCCGGCGCAGATCCCACGGATCCGACTGATCCTCCGCCACCGGGAGCTCGGGGAGCTCGCGTTCTTTGCTTGTCACGTCCTTTCCTTCCCGGGCAGCTGAATCCACGGAGAACTACTCCTCACGCTGCCATGATGGTCGAGTCACGCGACACAATTGCCTGCAGCGTCCTTAGCTCGATACAGCGCCAAGTCCGCATGCTCTATCACATCAACCGCTTCCGCCGTGCGTGGATCAAAGGTCGCTACACCAACGGAAATTGTCACCAGGCCTTCTGGGAATCCCCGCTCGATCCCGGCTTCCTCCACCGCCTGCCGCACGATCTCAGCAACCCGCCGCGCACCCTCGTTATCAGTACCTGTCAGGATCAGCACAAACTCATCCCCGCCGTACCTGGCTGCCACATCACTGCTACGAATCACCCTCTCCAGGACCCGAGCCACCATCACAAGGACATTGCTGCCAGCTGCGTGGCCGAATCGGTCGTTCACCTGCTTGAAGCGATCCAGGTCGGCAAAGAGCACCGAGAACGGGACCCCACTGCGCCGGCTTCGCGCCATCTCGTGTCGGATCCGGGTCTGCATGACCTTGTGAGTCGCGAGGCCTGTGAGACTGTCCAGCGCCGCTGCCCGCTGGGCCCTCAACGCCTGCAGCTCCTGGTAGGGCGGACACTGGCGGTAGGTCGCCCGACCGCGTAGCAGCGCGTTGGCGAAATCCCAGCAGGAGTCATAGCCGCAAGCCCCGCAGTCCCAGGGCTTCCCACCCGGAGCAGAGCCGATCTTGTCCAACACACCCACCACGTCACCCTCAGGCTCACGGCCACCGTCCCTGATGGGATGGAAATCGATCTGGAGATCTAGCTGGATATTGGGATCCACCACCGGATGCACGCTCCGGGGAGGCTCGCTCTCCTGAGCGATCATGCGCCGCCAGAAAAGCTCCTCCTTGGGCTTCAGGAGGGGGTGGTCGAGGCAGCCGTCGCAGGAGAGGATATCGATGAATCCCAAGTCCAACCCGTTCACCGTGACGGCTCGTGCGATGGCACCCAGACGGTCCAGGCCACGCACTTTACGCAGCCGGCGGCTCGTGTGCGACTCCCCGTCCAGGATCGAACGTGGCAGACCCCCAGCGGCGCTTAGGTACCTTCTCCCCTCCTCGGGCATTCGCTCGAAGAAACGCGGCTCCTTGCCTACGTCCACGCTCCGCATGAGGAGGAGTTCCTCCAGCTCCTTGAAGGACAGAGCGGCATCCACGAGTCCCCGCTCATCCGAGAGGCACACCCCTGCGTATACGATTGGCACGGTCTCGCTATACCGGGCTCGTAGATAGGCGGCCTCAGCAGCAAGGGGGGTCTTGACCGGAGCCAGGTAGGGCACCAGCTCCGGATGATCTTTTCGAATCGTCTCCACGACCACAGGGCAAGTGGAACGAATCATCGTTCCCCAGGATTGATCCTCCCAGAGTTCCCGATACGCGCCTGCCACCAGCTCGTCACCGATCACGCCGCGGTGCACCGTGCGAAACCCCGCCTGGTAGCAGGCGTTCACGACCTGTTCCGGCGTGTTGGGATAGAAGTGGACAGCAGCTTCGCCGCTCAAGACAAGAAGTGCATCGCCTGTCGCGGCTAGTTCCAACGCTCTGCCGAAATCACCGGAGACATCAATGGCATCGTGAGGGCACGCCGGCACACATATGCCACAGCGGATACACGACTCCTCAATGATCCCGGTGACCGCTCCGTCCACTGCGACGGCACCCACCGGGCAGACCCGAACGCAGGCCAAGCAAGAAACGCAGTCGTCCTCTTTCAGCTGGAATAGCACTCTTCTATCCCCAACTAAGGTCGTCGGCTGTGCTCACCACGGTCTCCGGGCGACAACAGAATAACTGGTTGCGGAAACGATACTTCGATTGACCCACCCGACAGAGGCGAATTCTTGAGTACGAGACGGTCTGTGCACGCGTTGCCCATTGATGGTCGGGATTTCGATCTGGAATCATGGAGACCCCTGAACGTACTGTCAATGGATGGTACTTCGCGCCTCGCAGCTGCCCAGCCGGAGCGACCCCCCAACTTGCCCTCATGAGGAGTGCTTTCAAGACCACCATGCTGCTGGGTGCGCTTAGCGCCATCTTGCTGTTGGCAGGTGAGCTCCTCGGGGCCAGCAGGGTCTGGTCATCGCCTTCGTCGTCGCCGTTGCGATGAATTTTAGATCGAGATCGCGGGAGTTCGCGGCAGACGCCACGGGTGCGCGAATCGCAGGGCGTCCCGACGGCCTCGCCAACGCGTTGCAGAAGATCGAAGGCACTGCGCGGAGAAATCCACTTCCTCCCGGCCCGCTTGTGCAAGCCACCGAGCACATGTTCATCCTGAAGTTTCAGCACTCACCCACCCACACAGGAGCGCATCCGAAGGTTGATGGCTCTGACGACGCAAGTTCACAGGTGAGCCGTTTGCAGGTTGGCCAAAGAATCTGTCGGCGGCAATTTGTGCGCGCTCGTTCACATGCGCGGTGGCGTGTGTCACACTTCATTGTTTTTAACACGTGAGTGACTCACTACTAAACACATTTACAAAGTGAGTGAGTCATAACTGAACAACTTCGGCGGGGGCCGAACTGTTGGTGCCCTAATTACTAACACTTCATCCCAAGCCGAATTCCTTGATTTTGCGATACAGCGTTCGCTCACCTATGCCAAGTTTCTCGGCCGTTTTGCGGCGATTGCCTCCACTATCCTTGAGCGCGCTCTCGATCGCCGCTCGCTCCACCTCAGCCATGGTCATACCCGGCTCGTAGAGCACTGCTCTTCCTCCCACTTCCTCTCTCGCACGCTCGGTGAGATCGATCGCAACAGTTGTTGCTCCTTCGCCATATGTAGAACGCTCACCTACTTCAATGACTTCCACGTGCTCCGGTTCGTGTTCAACGCGTCGCCGCAAATCTTCGATCTGAAGCTTGAGGTCAACCAAGCTTCGGAAGATGAACTCGAGTTCCTTACCCTGCACGTGTTGACTGCGCTCAGGTACACGCATGGGCAACAGCCGCGTGCCTTCTTCGCGCACGTCAGCCGGAATGTCAGACGCGCCGATCTCCTGGCCTGGCGCCAGCACCACCATCGACTCGAGGAGATTCTTGAGTTGCCGTACGTTGCCCGGCCAATGGGCGTTGACGAGCAAATGCATGGCGTCGCCAGCGATGCCGCGGAATGAACGATTGTGCTCTTGGCTGAGCTGCCCGATGAGTCTGGTGACCAGAATGGGAATGTCACCTTTTCGTTCTCTGAGCGGCGGAAGGTATATGGACAGAACGTTGAGGCGAAAGTAGAGATCTTCACGAAACTCGCCCAATGCGACGGCCTGTTTCAGCTGCCGATTGGATGCAGCAACGATTCGCACATCTACTCTTATGGGCTCGGTCCCGCCCACACGGAAAAACGTCCGATCCTCGAGAACGCGGAGCAGCTTGACCTGAGTGGACAAGGGCATCTCGCCCACTTCGTCCAGAAGAAGTGTTCCTTGGTTGGCCAACTCAAACCGGCCGTGCCGGCGCTCTGCTGCGCCCGTGAACGCTCCTTTCTCGTGGCCAAACAGCTCCGACTCTAACAGCGTCTCGGGTAACGCGGAACAATTGACGGCAATGAACGGCTTATCACGCCGTGGAGACAGTTCATGAATGGCATGGGCCGCCAGCTCTTTGCCGGTGCCGGATTCGCCCTCTATGAGAACAGTGGACGAAACAGGAGCGATCTGCTCGATCTTGACCAGGAGTTCCTGGATCGCGGGGCTCTCACCTACGATGCCCGTACGTTTCTGAAGCCGCCGACGCTCCGCGAGCCGTTGAGCGGCTGACGCCACTTCCGTGGCGGCAACGGGCTTCGCCAACCAACCGGTCAGACCGATTCCCTGGGCTACACCAGCGGGGTCGGGTTCCGTGGCTTCCAACAATCCCAGTGAGGAAATCGAACGATCTCTGGAGAGGGAGATCAATTCCTGAGCGGGCCGTTCATGCAGTGCACCGGAGAGAACCACGACGTCCGGGTTGCTGCGCCTGAGTTCGCCGCAGGCGTCATCCAACGAAGACACCATGACGGTTTCATTCCCTGCAGCCTCTAGCACCGCGTTGACACGAACCGCGGTCTCGAGATCGTCCATGGTGATCAACACTTTATCGGACATCAGTGGTCGGTAGGCTGGCCTGAGAGGAGTTGCACGGCGTGCTCTACGAGTGGAGCGAGCACTGCCAGCCCGTCGCTCACGCCACCCGGGCTACCCGGAAGGTTCACGATCAGTGCTGCCCCTCGCGCACCTGCAATCCCGCGCGACAGCGCGGACCTCGGGAATTTGTCGTAGGCCGCCGCTCGGATAGCTTCGGCAATGCCCGGTGCTTCTCGATCCAGTACTGCGCGAGTCGCCTCTGGCGTTACATCCCGGGGCCCCAACCCTGTTCCGCCCGTTGTGACGATGACATCGGCAGCACCGTCATCCGCCCAGCGCGCGAGCGCGCCCGCAATCTGATCTGCCTCGTCCGGCACGATCTCCCGGAACGTCACCTCGAACCCAAGCTCAGCTGCCCACGTGACGATAGCGTCGCCGGAGGAATCTGACCGCCTGCCTGCGGCGCCGAGGTCGGAGACCGTGAGTACGGCGATTCGAACTGGCATCGCGCGGCTTCACCGACCCCTTACTACTACTTCTTCCTCCGGACGCTGCCGTCCTTGTAGAACGGCATCTTCACCACTTCAGCCGGTACCTTCTTGCCACGACAATCGATCTCGATTGCGGTGCCGGGTTCGGTGGAATGAACCGGGAGAAAAGTCGTCCCGATAGCCTCATTCAGCGACGGGCTATGACCGCCACTTCGGACGACATCGATTTTGTGACCTTTCAGGTAAACGTCATATCCGCGCCGCGGAATGGTGCCCTTCTGGGTACACCTGAATCCCACGAGCTTTCGGCTCGGGCCACGTCGCTTGACATCTTCGAGCACGCCGCGGCCCGAAAAAGGCGCGCCCTTGTCCAGCTTTACAATCCAAGACAGGCCAGCCTCGTAGGGGTTGACGGTATCATCGATGTCGTTGCCGTACAGGGGGTAGCCCATCTCGAGGCGGAGTGAGTCTCGAGCGCCGAGCCCGACGGGTTGCGCACGGCCGGGGCCCACCAGCGCATGCCACATGACTTCTGCTTGGGCGGGGCGGAAAAAGATCTCGAATCCGTCTTCGCCCGTGTAGCCTGTGCGCGCGATGAAGCACTGAACGCCGGCCACCTGCCCGACGGCAAATTCGAAATAGCCGACCCGCGACAGATTGACCTTCGTCAAAGGCTGCAAGATCTCTTCGCTCTTGGGTCCCTGGAGAGCCAGCAGGACGACGTCATCTGAGATGTCTTTGAGGCGGACGTTGATGCCGCGCTTCCGGGCGACGATCCACTCCCAGTTCTTCTGAATGTTGGAGCCGTTCACGACCAGCATCACCCGGTCCTCAAACCGATACACGATGCAGTCATCAATGAACGTTCCCTCACTCGTCAGCATCGCGGAGTACTGCGCTTGCCCGTCCCGGAGCGCGCCGACGTCATTGCAGGCAACCCGGTTCACGAAGGCGTTTCGGTCGGGACCACTGATCTCGAATTCACCCATGTGGGAGACATCGAACACCCCGGCGCTCGTTCTGACGACCTCGTGTTCCTTGGTAATCCCGCTGGAGTAATGAATCGGCATCTCGAACCCGGCAAAGCCGACCATTTTTGCCTTCAACGAGGCGTGGATGTCATAGAGTGGTGTTCGCTTGAGGTTTTCCCCGCTCATATTTCTCCTTTTCGCCCCATTAGGGTAACCAACAGCGCTTTCTGGGCATGCAGTCGATTCTCCGCCTGGTCAAAGACCCGCGAACGGGCGCTCTCGAAGACACCTTCTGTTACCTCCTCGCCTCGATGGGCCGGAAGGCAATGGAGAAAGATCGCGTCTTTGTGAGCATGTGCCATCAACTCTTCGTTGACTGTGTAGCCGCTGAACGTCCGAGCCCGGGCCGCGGCCTCACTTTCTTGACCCATTGAAGCCCACACGTCGGTGTTGACGACGTGCGCTCCGGCGACCGCCTCTTCCGGATCCCCGGTAATGAGCACTTGAGTACTCGCCTTGGCTCTTTCGAAAATCTGGTGTTCCGGCTCATAACCCTCCGGGCAAGCGAGCCGGAGCTCAAAGCCCAACACCGAGGCTGCGTTCAGCCACGAGTTGGCCATGTTGTTGCCGTCTCCCACCCAGGCCACAACACGGCCATCCCAGGATCCAAACTCTTCTCGAATCGTCATCAGGTCCGCCAGCACTTGGCACGGATGCAACAAATCCGTGAGGCCGTTGATCACAGGCACCGTGGCATGGGTCGCCAGCTCTTCCACGTCGGCGTGGGCGAACGTACGAATCATGATCCCGTCCACGTAGCGGGAGAGCACCCTTGCCGTATCCTTGATGGGCTCGCCACGCCCCAACTGCATCTCGCGAGCGGAAAGGAACATCGCATGGCCGCCGAGCTGGAACATGCCGGCCTCGAAAGACACGCGGGTCCTCGTGCTGCTCTTTGCGAATATCATTGCCAGAGCCTTGCCCTCGAGGGGTCGGTCGCCCCCACCGCCCGCTTTGAGGCCCTCGGCACAATCGATGAGCCTGCCGATTTCGTCGCGCGCGAAATCAGACACGGCAAGAAAATCCCGCTTCGGCATATTTGGCCTACGAGTCGGTCAAGATGACAGTAATTAGCAGATTCTAGCAACGAGGCCAGGGCGTGTAAAGGAGCCCGGCCCTCAACATCGCCGACCTACGGGGCGTCAGAGAATGTAATTCCGGAGATCCTCGTCCTCGACGATCTTGAGCAACCGTTCCCTGACATCGGGGGCGTCGAACACAACCTCTTTCTGTGCGACGTCGGGAAGGTCGAACAGCAAATCGTCGAGCAGGGTGCTGATGACCGTGTGCAACCGTCGAGCGCCAATGTTCTCGAGGCGCTCGTTGACCAGCGTTGCGATGTGTGCCAACTCCTTGATGGCCTCGCCTGTGAATTCCAGCGTGACTCCTTCGGACGCCACGAGGGCCTGGTATTGCTTCGTCAGGGCATTTTCCGGCTCGGTCATGATTCGGACGAAGTCTTCCTCAGTGAGGGTGTTGAGTTCCACGCGAATGGGGAAGCGGCCCTGGAGCTCGGGGATCAGATCCGAGGGCTTGGAGACGTGGAACGCGCCTGCCGCGACAAACAGGATATAATCGGTACGAACGTAGCCGTAACGAGTCTGGACTGTGGATCCCTCGACGATCGGCAGTAGATCTCTCTGCACACCCTCTCGTGACACATCGGGTCCCGCTTGAGACCGTTCGCCGGAGATCTTGTCTAATTCGTCTATGAAAATAATGCCGTGGTTCTCGACTCGGTCGAGCGCGTCACTGACGACATCGTCCATGTCGACCAGCTTACGGAGCTCCTCATCGAGCAAGATGCGACGCGCTTCCGACATGCGCACAACACGCCGCTTCTTCTTCTTGGGCAACATCTCCTGCAGCATCTCAGTGAAATTGATGTCCGTCCCCTCCATTCCCTGCGGCGGCTGCATCAAATCCAAGATGGGG
This sequence comes from Gemmatimonadota bacterium, assembly GCA_039591275.1. Taxonomy (GTDB): domain Bacteria; phylum Gemmatimonadota; class Gemmatimonadetes; order Gemmatimonadales; family GWC2-71-9; genus JBDHDY01. The sequence goes on from JBDHDY010000026.1 coordinate 8,313, forward strand.
AGATTTTGCTGGGTAACCTCCACCTCGAGTTCCCGGTCCTCCAGCTTGCCGTCCTGAAGCATTTTGCGGAGCTTCTCTCGAGTGCGCTGCCGTCGCTTTGCATCTGAGAGATCTTGTTCGGCGGCGGCGTCCGACTGATCCTCGGGTTTCACTTCGCCGCCGGGAGACACCACGAATAGCGGCCGCACACCCGACTCCCCTTCTGAAGGGCTTTCCGGAATTTGGCCGACAGTATCCTTGTCGTCACCGGGTGACACGGCAACCGGTTCGGGAAGCAACAAGTCCAGCAAGCGTTCCTCAATGCGCTCCTCGGCGGTTGGAAAAACTTCGTCCTCTCTTTCCGCCCGAACCATGTTGATAGCCGCATCTAGTAGATCTCGAATCATGGATTCGACGTCGCGGCCGACATAACCGACTTCGGTGAACTTCGATGCTTCCACCTTGATGAAGGGCGCTCCCGACAGACGCGCCAGGCGCCGCGCGATCTCGGTCTTCCCCACACCTGTGGGCCCGATCATGATGATGTTGTTCGGGAGGATTTCGTCTCGGATGTCGTCCGGCGCCTGCGCTCGTCTCCAGCGGTTTCTCACCGCGATGGCAACGGCCTTCTTGGCCTCCTGCTGGCCGACGATGTAGCGGTTCAATTCCGCCACGATCTGTCTCGGAGGGAGCTCCTCCAGCCAAGGGGCGGACTGGGCCTCCTGCTGGCTGCCCTCACCCGGTTCGTTCAGCTGCGAAATGCTTTCTGTCATCGTAGATCGACTGCCGTCCGGGTTCCGGTTATAGCTCGAGGATGGTCAGATGGCTGTTCGTGTACAAACATATCTCACCGGCAATGGTCAAGCTCTTCTCCACAATCTCCCGTGGAGACAGGGCTTCGACATTGCGAATGAGCGCGCGCGCAGCCGCTTGAGCATACGGCCCCCCGCTTCCGATGGCCAGAATGCCGTCATCTGGCTCGATGAGCTCACCGTCTCCACTGACGACAAGCCCGTGCTCATGATTAGCCACCGCCAACAGGGCGTCGAGACGCCGAAGAATACGGTCGCTACGCCAATCCTTAGCCAATTCAACTGCCGCCCGGGGAAGATTGCCCGGATACCTTTTCATCTTCTCCTCGAACCGCTCGAAGAGCGTGAAGGCGTCCGCCGCCGCTCCCGCAAATCCCGCCAGCACTTTGCCTTCTCCCAGAGTTCGTACCTTGTTCGCGTGTGCCTTTACTACGGTTTCACCCATTGTGACCTGCCCGTCGCCACCCATGGCGACGTTCCCGTCGGCGCGGACACAGAGGATGGTAGTCGCGTAAATTTTCCTGCCAGGTTTCATGAGCGCGTGTGCCTCATCCGGTCGCTGCGGCGTTGGCCATCAGATCGCGAGCCCTTGGCAATCATCCACTAGAGCTAGGCCCGTGGATGGGCTTGATCGTACACCTTCTTCAATCGCTCCACACTCGTATGCGTGTAGATCTGGGTCGTACTCAACGATGCGTGCCCCAATAGTTCCTGCACCGCTCTCAAATCAGCGCCACCGTCCAAGAGGTGGGTGGCAAAACTGTGTCTGAGACTGTGGACGGTGAACCCCGTCGCGCCATCCAGGACGTCCAGGTACCGATGTACGATCCACTGAATTGTCCGGGGTGACAACCGCCGAGCCCGGATCGAGAGAAATACGGCCTGCTCGTCCCTGATCCGGTCCTTGCGGGCGAGCAACGCCTCCCTCAACGGATAGTAACGCCGAAGTGCGCGTACGGCGTAGCCCCCGACAGGCAGGAGCCGTTCTTTGCGACCCTTGCCTCGCACTTTCACTTGCTCAGTCACCACATCGATATGTGAGACGTCAAGGCCGGCAAGCTCAGCCAGCCGCATGCCGGTACCGTAAAAGACCTCCAGAATCGCCAGATCGCGGACTGCGAGAAAATCACCTTCGGCGGCTCGTGCCTCCGCCAATTCAAACATCTTCTCGACATGTCGACGATCGATGACGGCGGGCAGCCGACGCTCGAGCTTGGGCGCTCGCGCAACGGCCGCCGGATTGACGGTGAGGCCGTAACGGGCGTTGAGAAACCGGTAGTATGTTCGCAGAGCCGACACTGCCCGTGCGATGGAACGCTTCGCCAGTCCGCGGCGAGACAGCTCCCCCATAAACCCGCGAATGGCCAGACGGTCTATCGAAGACCAGTCCCATTCAGCAGATCCTCCGAAGTAGTCGTCGCAAAACTGTTGGAACGCGTCGAGGTCACGTGCGTAGTTCTTCACCGTGTGCGGCGAGTCGTTCCGCTCGTTTGCGAGGTAGCTCAGGAAGCTAGCAAGCTCCGGCCGACGAGCCTCGCGCCGAGACAACGTTTCCGAACGCTTCATGCCGGTACACCGCCCAGCTGGTCCACGAACTCTCGCATGGCCAGGACGGCACGCTCGGCGAGTAATTCCCGCTTCTTCCGTTTGTCCCGAACCCGCTGAGACAACGGTGGCAGCAACCCGAAGTTTGCGTTCATCGGCTGGAAATGTCTCGCATCGGCCTCATGGACGTACCGCACCAGGCTACCAAGCATGGTTTCGGCCGGTGGTACCACCGGCTCCTCTCCCGATAACATACGGGCCATGTTGACTCCGCACATGAGCCCCGTCCCAACAGACTCGGTGTAACCTTCCACCCCTACTAGCTGTCCGGCGAAGAGAAGCTGGGGATCGTCTGCGGCCGAAAGATGCTCGGTCAGCGCAGCCGGCGAATTGAGATACGTATTTCTGTGAATGCTACCGAATCGCAAGAAATCCGCATTCCCCAGACCGGCAATCGTGGTGAAAACATCACGCTGGGCTGGAACCCGGAGTCGGGTTTGAAAGCCCACCAAGTTCCACATCTGGCCGGCACGATCTTCTTGCCTGAGCTGGACCACGGCGTGTGGTTCCTTGCCCGTTCGGGGATCCGGAAGGCCAACCGGTTTCATCGGTCCAAACCGCAACGTGTCCCTGCCGCGCCGTGCCATTTCCTCCACGGGGAGACAGCCTTCGAAGTAGGGCACCTGGTCGAAGTCGTGCGCGCGGAATTGCTCGCCGGAGATGAGCGCATCCACGAAGGAGCCGTATTGGGCTTCATCAAAGGGAGCGTTCAGGTAGTCGTCCCCGTCCCCTTTACCGTAGCGGGAGCATCTGTACAGCGCATCCCAATCCAGAGAGTCGCCCGACACGATCGGTGCGATTGCGTCGTAGAACGCCAGATGGGACAGGCCGAGACGCTGCTTGATCGCCTCCGCCAGACGATCTGAAGTCAGGGGACCGGTTGCTACGATCGCCGGAGATGAAAACTCAGTGATCTCCTCCCGGACAACCGTGATGTTGCGATGAGCTTCGATGCGCGCCGTAACACCACTGCTGAACAGAGCCCGGTCCACCGCTAGGGCCGCCCCCCCCGGGACACGAACCCCGCTGGCAGTGTCGAGTAACAGACTGCCAAGAAGAGCCAGCTCGGCCTTGAGCAAGCCGTGCGCGTTGCCAATCTCGAGCGATTTGAAGGAATTGGTGCAGACGAGCTCGGCAAGCCGGTCGGTTTGATGTGCAGCGGTGTTCACAACCGGGCGCATCTCGCACAGGACAACGGGGACATCGCGCTGCGCCAGCGCCCAAGCGGCTTCACATCCCGCGAGGCCGCCTCCTACCACGGTCACATTCACGATTCGGTTGCGGGGGCCTCCTCCACTTGGAACTCATGTTCACAGTGCAGGCATCGGCGAAACTCGCCGCGCGCCTTCGTCATCCGCTGTTCGGCGCCGACCTTCCCGCAGCTGGGGCATTCATCCGGCACGGGGGGGTGCCACGTGGAAAAATCGCAATCGGGGTACCGCGCACAACCGTAGAAGGTTCGTCCGCGCCTCGTACGCCGCTGTGTCAAGTCACCGGTCGTGCACCGCGGACATTTGACACCCAGCGGCACGGGCCTGGTGTGCTTGCAGTTCGGGTACTGTGTGCACGCCAGAAAGTCGCCGTATCGGCCGGCCTTGATGACCATGGGCGCTCCACACTCCCGGCACGTTTCGTCTGTAGGACGATCCGGCGGACGATCCCGTCTGATGGGTTTGGTGAACTTGCATTCGGGGTAATTCGAGCAAGCGATGAAAGGTCCAAAACGTCCACTCTTCACCGTGAGCTTGCCCCCGCACTTCTCGCACGGGTCCTTCAGCAACTCGTCGACGTCGTGGGCCTCCCTGATCATCTCCTCAGTGTCGACGCTGTCCAGTGCCTTGGCGAAGGGCCCATAGAAGTCTTGCAGCACTCTCTGCCAGCCAAGTTTTCCCTCTTCCACCTTGTCGAGCTCGTTTTCCATCTCAGCGGTGAACTCAACATTGAAGATGTCTGGGAACCGGCTTACCATGACCTTCGCCACTGTCTCGCCAAGTCCTGTCGGGAAGAATCGCCGGCTCTTTATCTCAACATATCCGCGGTTCCGCAGCGTTGAAATGATTGTACTGTACGTGCTGGGGCGCCCAATGCCATCTCGCTCTAGTTCCTTGACAAGACTCGCTTCGCTGTAGCGGGGCGGCGGCTCAGTGAAGTGCTGATTGGGAGTGATTTGGCGGACCTCTACAGAGTCGCCTTTCTCCAGCGGAGGAACCGGCGCCAGATCTTCCTGATCCTGCGCTTCATCCTCCTCGCGGGCTTCGCGGTAGAGCACACGGAATCCGTCGAACTTCACGACCGATCCCGTAGCGCGGAACAGGTACGGGGTGAGCTGAAAGTCAATCGTGGTCGTATCGTACACGAGCGGCGACATCTGTGAAGCGACAAACCGCTGCCAGATGAGGCGATACAGTTTCATCTGATCGGCGGTGAGCCACTTCTTGACGTCCTCGGGCCTCCGCTGCACGTCACTCGGCCGAATGGCCTCATGAGCGTCCTGGGTCCTCGCGTTCTTGTTCTTGTACTCAACCACACGCTCGGGCAGGTAGGGCTTTTCGAACTGGGCCGCAATGAACTCTCGGACCTCCTCGATGGCGGCAGGCGCCACCCGAACTGAATCCGTGCGCATATATGTGATGAGTCCGACCGCGCCCTCTTCGCCGAGTTCGAGGCCCTCGTACAACTCCTGCGCTGTACGCATCGCCCGCTGCGACGAGAAGCCAAGCCGCTTGGATGCCTCTTGCTGCAGAGTGCTCGTGGTGAACGGGGCTGCCGGCCTTTTTTGCCGCTCCCTCCTCGCAACGGAAGACACGACAAAGGGCCTGCCCTTGACCGCCTCTACGACCTCCTCGGCAGCCTCTCTGGATCGCAGATCCGGCTTCTTGCCGTCGATCTTGTGCAGTCTTGCCGCAAAGACCTTGTCTTGGGCCTCACACTCGGCCTCGATGCTCCAATACTCTTGCGGTTTGAAATCCCGAATTGCCCGTTCGCGCTCCACGAGCAGGCGCAACGCCACAGTCTGCACGCGGCCCGCGGACAGCCCTGTCTTGACTGATTTCCATAAAAGCGGGCTCGCTTTGTAACCCACCAACCGGTCCAGGATGCGTCGTGCCTGCTGGGCGTCCACCTTCCGCTCGTCGATCTCCACCGGATTGCTCATCGCTTCCGCGACTGCCTTCTTCGTAATCTCGTGCAGCAACACCCGGTGGGACTTGGTACCATTGTCGATTTGCTCTGCTACGTGCCACGCGATCGCCTCGCCTTCGCGGTCCGGGTCGGTGGCTAGAAACACGGCCGAGGAACTCTTCGCCGCCTTCTTGAGCTCGGCGAGCGTCTTCCCCTTGCCGCGAATGGTCACGTATTTCGGCGTGAAACCGTTCTCGACGTCTACGCCCAGCTGGCGCTGGGGGAGATCCCTCAGATGGCCAACCGTGGCTTTCACGGTGTACCCGGTGCCAAGGTACTTACCGATCGTTCGAGCCTTGGTTGGGGATTCAACGACCACTAAAGCGTTTTTTCTTTTGGCCATGCCTTATTATCTAGCTCCGATTCGTGGTTCGGCCTCCGTCTCTCAGACGGGCAATCCAGCCATAGCCGAACCAGTTCAACCCCATCTCAACACACAGCCGCACACGGGCTTACAACCCTCAACTTCACATGGGCCGACGGCCTAGGGGGAAGTCACGCTCCGCCTAGGCCGTACACGTAAATTACTGTATATCAAGCACTTACGTGCCACGGCCTACTCCCGACCCGGGCCGCGGCTCGGGCGCATTATTACCATCCCCCTTTGTTTCGCGCAAGCGCTGTGACATCTGAGGCCACGGCTTCCGCGGCTCGACCATCGGTCTCAACGGCGGTCTCGCAGCCCGAGTAGAACGACTCCCTTTCCTTCAATAGTCCCCGCAGCCGGGCCTCGTGTTCCCCATCCCCCAACAGGGGACGGTGACCGGTTCCTGTGGTTCTGGCCGCAGCCACCTTGGGACTGGCCTGCAAGTACACCGTCAATGCGATAGCCGCAGCGGGCAGATTCCCGGCCTCCGCAGCCCATCCGCCTCCGGGCGCCACAACGCAGGGGGCCTCGCCCAGCACCCGCGTGACCGCCGCCCGCTCCAACTCGCGAAATCCTGGCTCGCCCTTGTCGGCAAAGATCCGGGCGACGGGCACGCCGAGCTCTTGTTCTATCAGCTCATCGATGTCCACGAATCGGGTCTTCAAGGCTGCCGCCACGAGCCGGCCCACAACGCTCTTGCCCGAGCCGGGGAGCCCCACGAGAACGATGTGTCTCCTCGCACTCATGCCTCTCCCGCTGAGGGCGCTGGCCACCGATCCTGGATCCGCTGCAGGTAAGCATCGAAGGCCATCTTCATGTCCGTGACCGTGTCTCCTCCAAACTTCTCAACCATCGCATCAGCAAGCACTAAAGCGACCATCGCCTCAGCAATCACTCCCATTGCCGGTACTGCCGTCACATCCGCCCTCTCGGACTGTGCTTTGGCAGGCTTTCCCGTCTCGAGGTCCACGGTATTCAACGGCCTCATGAGGGTTGAGATGGGTTTCTTGGCCACCCGCATGACGATCGGCTCACCGATGGTGATACCACCCTCCAGCCCGCCGGCTCGGTTGGTGCGCCTCTGCACGCCTCCGGTTCGAGGATCTCCACCCCGCTCAAGCTCGTCGTGGACCTGTGACCCCGGACGCCGAGCGCCTTCGAAGCCCATGCCGATCTCCACTCCCTTCACTGCAGGGATGGACATCAGAGCCGCGGCGAGGCGCCCGTCGAGCTTCCGGTCCCACGACACGTGGGAGCCCAGGCCCGCCACCACTCCTCCAGCCACTACCTCCACAACTCCCCCCAGCGTGTCGCCTTGTTTCTTGGCGACGTCTATTTCCTTCTTCATGGTCTCGGTGGCTTCCGGGTCGAGACAGCGAGTCTCGGACCGATCGGCGGCCTCGTTGAGCGGTGTCGGGAGGGTCCCCGGCGGTCGAGCTCGCACGGAGCCGAGCTCAACGACGTGGCTGCCGATCTCCACCCCGAAGAGCGCCAGCAGCCGACGGCACACTGCCCCACTGGCAACCCTGGCGGCAGTCTCCCTGGCGCTCGCCCGCTCCAGGATGTCACGAGCGTCGGCACGATCATATTTGAGTACGCCAGCGAGATCTGCGTGACCCGGCCGTGGGCGTGTCACTTTGCGCCGTCTCTCTTCTACCCCAGGTGGATCCGGGTCCGGGGACATGATATCCGCCCAGTTTTCCCAATCCTTGTTTGCAATCTCGAGCGCAATGGGAGATCCCATTGTCTCTCCTGCCCGCACGCCGCTGAGAAGCACAACCCGGTCCGCCTCTATTTTCATGCGAGCGCCCCGGCCGTAGCCTCCCATTCTGCGCTCGAGGTCGCGATTCACGTCGTCGCTGCTCAGGGGCAAGCCGGCAGGGACGCCCTCGAGAATCGCTACCAGGGCCCGTCCGTGAGATTCCCCAGACGTTGTGAACCGGATCATCCCAGAAGCCTCACCGCCCGTGTTCCCCTATAAGTAGAAAACGCTGAAGCCCGACCTCGTGGCCGGGCTTCTCGCGGGCGCGGCCCCTCGAACCGTCGCCGATCCGGCGGAGCAACCCCGCTCAATGCCGCCTAATAGTTGGAATTCTCACAACGACCACTCCCGCACTCGTCACGCCGATCATGATTTGCTCGGTGGGCGACAGGCGAGCAACGCGAAGAGGCCCGATGACCGGATCACGAATCGGAATGGTCGTGACCGTCTCATAGCGGAACGTATCAAAGACGTCGAGGTTCGAATCCTCCCGAGCCAAGAAGACGATCCGCTGATTCTTGGTGTTGCTCGGCGAGGTGGGTAACACCGGTTCGAAGGCATGGTCGAAGAAGAGATCCATACCGGGGTTTGGTCCGCCGACCTGTATCGTTCCTCCGAGCTTCAGATCTTTGTCCAAGATATACACCGAGTCAGCCCGAACAATGTTGGTCAACCCGTTGAAGTTGATCGCCACCGACCTCACGGGACTGGCAACGTTCGAGATCTCATCTCGCACCCGAATGCCCGGCGAGACTCCAATGTCGATGTCGGTGGGCCCTGTGACAATGACCATGGTCGGGCCGATGGTACTGACGTCGATGGTGCGTATTACGCTGTCGACGCCGTTGTGACTCACGGCGCGCGCGAGCAGGATGTTACCACCCTCCCCGACAATGTTGCGGGTGGCGTTGCCGGAATTTCGAACAAAAGTTGTGTCCCTGAATGCAATGTCGTCCAGGAACACGGTCACGCCCTTGGCGACCGACAACACTGTATCGATCGGGTTTCCCGCTCCACGGTCGACGAGGATCTGCAGCGAGTCCGTGTCAGGGGAAGGGGGCTTGGCGGCATGCTCCCAAATGTAGTGGGAGTGGGGCCGGTTGATATCGGCTCGACCGTCCGCATCGATGTCTACGGGGGTGCAGGCTCCTCCCTCCCAGGGTCTGGCGAGGTCCGCCGGACAGGGGCTGAGGTTTTCCCACCGAACAGTCCCGCGGGGGCCTACATTGAACGGCTCCGTTTGACCCTTGGTCGGGGTCGTCGAGTAGGCAACGTATACGCTGTCGGGCGCACACGCCGTTGCCCCCGCTATCGGGACATTGATGCTGCCGAGGGGGCGGCAGTAGACACCGAGGTTCTGGGGACGGTCGGAGAAATCGTACTCTTCAATTCTCAGCTTGACGGCGTTAATCGCCGGATCGATTTCCGTCTGCACCGACTGGACGATCATGTTAGGCAGTACATGCCGGCGCACTTCAACGCGAGTCGCGACGTCGACGATGGACATGTTGGTGCCGCCTGAGTTTGCGACCACCACGACATCGGCACTATTCCCCAAGGTGTCATTGGGCCAAAGGGCAATGCCCCACGGGCGAGACCCAACCGGAATATCGGCGATGAAGTCCTCCGTTGCGACGTCGAAGACCTCGAGTCGATTCAGTATGACGTTGGTGAGGTAAAACTCGTTGCGGTTTCGGTTGAAGATGGCGTCTACAACTCGACCGCCGCCCGGCAAGGCTCTGGTCACCCCGTCGACGACCGTAATAGTATCCGGGAACTGCTGAGCAGCAGCTGCGGACGCCAGTCTAGCCGATATTCGAGGCGAGCTCCCCGCACCTTCCCCCTGCACCTCCGTACGTTTGCCGTTCGCATCAACCACAAACGCCTTGATCGCAAGCACTTTGGGAAACGACGTGAAGTGGAAGAAGTTGAAGCCGTAGATTTCCGAGGCGCTGGTGACCGCGCTGCTGAAGGCGGTGCTATCTCCTCCCACAATCGACCCGGTCACCCGCTCTATGGCCTGCCACCCGATGAGGGTTATCCCGTTGGGGTCCGTGGCCGAAAGCGAGAGGGAGTCATCGACTTCCACACGAGGGGAGGTGGAGACAACAACACTGGGGTCTCCCAGCCCGATCGGGTTCGTCGGGGACAGCTCGCAGGCCGCAACCGTGAAGCCGGCTATGGCGGGGAGGTACCATCCCCAGCGCAGCACCGTTGCTTTATCGCGGAAGTTCATGGGTTACCGTCTCTCCGTCGTGTCCACGCCAGAGCATCCGGGATGCCGTTGGCGACTCTGTCGATGCCTTGGTCATTCTGCTCCGCTTTCAAGTTGGTCATGGCGGAGATCAAGAATGAAGCGGCGGAGGCACTACCTGTCGTGTCCTGGGCTTCGCCTCGGTTGCCGGCTGCGTCCACGCCGAACGCGGTGATCGCCACCAACTGCGGGAATTCTGTGAAAGCGAAGTTGAGGTTATACGTTCTCGAAACCTGAGTCAGCGTGCCGTCGGAATTCGTGCTGTCCCCACCAACGGTGACTCCGGTGTTCGCGTCAGTGGCGAGCCAGCCGATCTTCGTGATTCCGCTCGGGTCGGTCGCGGTGACGGTGATAGAGTCATCGACCTCGACCCGCTCCCCGACGGAGAAGGTGACCACCGGCGCTTCGATGTCGTTCTCAATGGTCTGCACTGTAACGTCCACCGCCAAACTCGTACCGATGTTGCCTGAGGAATCCTCCGCGAATCCGACAATGGTGAAGACTCCTTCGGGCGTATTAGCCGGGACGGTAAGGGTGGTGTCAAACTGTGCTGTATCAGGACGCGGGAAGAGCATCGAATCCGCAAAGGTGACGACGCCGGTCGCAGTGTATCCAACCTTGGTGATGCCGCTCTTCTGTGAAGCCTTGATGCTCACGGGAATCTTCCGGCCGGGGGACGTAATCGCCCCAGTCGAGGGGTCGAGGATAGTTACGATCAGCGCTTCCTCGTTGTTGACGAAGATCGAATCGCTGGCGGAGTTAGCATTGTTGTTGCCATCGGCGACGCTGGCATCGATGTAGATCGTACCACCTACGGTTGTTCCTTCCGGAAACGTGATGTCGGTGTGGAACGTGAAGATCGTTACTGCAGATTGGAAGGTGGTGTCGAGAGTCGAGTCCAGCCCACCGGTCAACACGACCGAAATGCCTTTGATGCCGAGGTTGTCTCCTACGTCAACGTCGAACTGAACACCTTGCTCGACAGGGACCGTGTCACCACTGGTTTTGACGATGGTGATCGATGGTACAATGTTGTCGCGCTCGAACGGTTGGAGCGGTTGCTCGTTGCATCCGGCCAACAAGACTGCGCAGACTGCAAAACCAGCTGATAGGCGCATCGATTGCATCGACATAAGCGGGGGCTTCCATTCGTCAGCGGCGGCTCGTGGCCGCCTCGACCCAATTGCCAATGAAAAGTGGCGCCGGGCAGCGCACGTGGCCGCCGCGCTCCCGAAGGGGCGCCGCGAACCAATGCCTAACCCGACGGTTCACACGCCTTCTAAGAAAAGAGATTTCGTCCCACAGCGCCGTGAGCTGAGTCACCTCAAAAGCGTGATGAGCCAACGGGTTACTGGCCACCGGGCGAGGCGAAGGGGTTGTCGATGATGTGCGGCGTCACGAGAATCAGCAGATCGCGGCGCTCCTCGCGGCGTGTCGTGAAGCCGAAGATCCGTCCGATGATCGGCAGATCCACTAGGAACGGGATTCCGCTCTTGGACACTGACACCTGGGTCACCGTCAGACCGCCGATCACAGCCGTTTCGCCGTCGTTCACGAGGATCTCGTTCGTGGCTTCCTGCGTCTGGAAGGTGAAGCCGATGTCCGCGGGGGCAGCGGCCACATTCGAGTTTTCCGCGTGGATCTGCATCAGGACCTGGCCGGCGTTCGTGACGTGAGGGGTCACCTCGAGCCGGATGCCCGTCTCTTGGAAATCCACTGTCGCCACCGGCGCTATGCCCGCAGCACCGGCAGCTCCCTGCTGTGAACCGGCGTCGATCACCCGAATCGGAGTACGCTCACCGACGAGAATCTCCGCACGGGTATTGTCCGTGGTCGAGATGAGGGGCTCGGCCTGCAGATCGGCGAGTTGAACCTCTTGAAGTGCATTGATGAACGACGTCAAGTTGAAGTTGCCGATCGCCGTCGAGAAGATGAGGCGCAATGCAGGCGACGGTATGATGGCTTCCGCGTTCCCTATGGCGGACAGGGAGTTCCCCCCGAGGTCGATGAGGATGTCGTTCTCGTCGAAGCTCGTTGTCGGGACCACGGCGTCGGGAACGCCGTCACCGTCCGTATCGATGGGTGCCGCGCTTCTCGGATCCGGCCGCTGAACCAGTTTGTTGAAGAATTGATCCTGGTTGCCGAGGTCGTATTGGACACCGAGTTCCTCGATATCCGTGCGGTCGACGAAAATGAGTTTCGCCTGAATCGAGACCTGCGCCGTGGGCACATCGAGCTGTGCCACGAGGGTCGAATCTTCAACAATGCGGCTTTGCCTGTCGGTGATGATGAGCTGGTTAGTCGTCTGATCGGCCACCACGGTGCCGCCACGCGCTTGCAGGACCGGCTGCAGCGCAGCCTGGATACCGTCTGCCCGCTTGAAGTTGACGGGCATCACCACGGTTCGCCGCGGCTCGAGCGAGTCACGATTGGCTACGACCGCTGGATTCTGCACTCGAATGATGCCGGTCTGGGTGTCC
>JBDHDY010000027.1:0-13257 GCA_039591275.1 Gemmatimonadota bacterium
TTCGCGGCGGCAGCCGAGGCCGGGAAGGTTGTCGTTATCGATCCGGCAACCAATCAGGTTGTCACGGAAGTGCAAACAGGTCTCAACAGCTTCCCCTGGCGGGTGCGTCTGTCACCTGACGGTCGTGAGCTCTGGGTCTCGTTGCGCAATGCACACACTGTCCAGATCTTCGAGACCGAGAACTTTGTGAAAATCGCGGAGCTTCCGGGCTTCAGCCAGCCGGCGGATATTGCTTTCTTCGTGCCTCCTACCGTCGAAGATTTGCTGGAGCAGTTGGGTTTACTCGTGGAAGAGCTAGAAGACGACGGCTCGGTGAACCAAGGTCAAACCAGAGCGCTGCTGACGAAGCTCGCGACCGCCAACGAGCAGCTCGCTCGGGGCAATGTGCGCCCCGCAACCAACTCGCTCAATGCCTTCATGAACCAAGTCAGGGCCTTCATGCGGGGGCGGAGGCCGGTGTTGACCGCCGCCGAAGGGCAGCAGTTGCTCGATACCGCACAGCGCGTACTTGACCTGTTGGAGAACTAGTACTCCTAACGTATAAGGAGGCCGGCCCCAGTCCGGTCATGATCGCATTGAGAAGCGCCGCGAATGAGACTTCGCGGCGCTTTGACGTGGCGCAACATCGACGGAATGGAGGTCCTAACGTCCAACCTCAGCGCGGCAGTGCGAGGAACAAGCCGCCTTTGAGTAATAGCGTAGAGCTGTCGGCGAGCTTGAAGAGAGCCTCACCGAACGGTCGAACACTGCCACCCTGTCCGAACACAACACCGCCTTTCAAGTTCATTCCTATCTCAGTGTCGATTCTCGTGCCGAAGACACCGATGTCGACGCTGGCGCGGCTGAACAGCATGCCTACGCCCACGTACGGTGCAATGAGCCCGGTCGGCACTGGGTAGAGCACATCGAGATTGAGGGTCCACAACGACTTGCCCGACCCGAGAAACGGGTAGATCTCAAGACCCGGGTTAGCGACAAGGAAGGACGGGCCGATTCGTGCCCGGATCGGAATCCGCAAGCTGGCTCCCAGGAACGCCTGTCTCAGATCGTGGTCGTAGCCGGCGTGAGGTCCCAGAAGCGCCTGCGCGGATGCGTCTAACGGACGACCACTCGATAGGGCAAGGAGCACCAGCGCCGTCGCAGCGAGCTTGGCGGAGCTAATCAGAGTGGCTCTGGCCGAGTCGATGTGTGTTCATGGCTCTGTGCTTTGTCGCCCATGGCGGGTTAGCAGCCTGTGAAAGAAGGAGAAAGATTCATCCGTGCTTGCGGGGACCCAGTCGCATACCGAATTCATCAGGTCCCGGACGCCCTTGCCGCTGAGTTCGAGGTGGAGCTCCCGTCCCTGCCGCTTGGCAACCACGAGCCCCCTCTCTCGCAGGGCAGTGAGGTGCTGCGACATCGTGGATTGTGGCCAACCCAGTACTTCGACGAGCTCCTTTTGGGTCGTAGGCGGACCCTCGGACAGAAGACAGATGATCTGGAGCCGGTTGGGGTTGGATAGGGCTTTGAAGATGGAAGCTGCACGGCGTAGATCTTTGGCGTCCCGGATCATCGGGGCACCCTCCCGAGCCTGGTGACGTGATCCAGATATCCAGATAGACGGATATGACAGACTATGAATCCTTCCACATCTCAGGTGAAGAAACCGCCAAGTCCCCGTGAAGGGTCCCTCAGAGGTTTGTTCCTTCCAGCTAAGTCCTTATCACTGCTTGGCTTATGGACTGGCCACCTCGACCATGGCGTCACTCGCTCCGCAATGCCACCATCGGATCGATCGCTGTTGCCTTCCCGGCTGGGATCAACGTTGCAGTTGCGGCAACAGCCGCTAGTGCCCCAGCGACGCCCACGAATGTGAGCGGGTCCGTTGCACCCACGCCGAACAGGAGGCCGGTCATCAAGCGGGTGAGGGCGAAGGAACCCACCAATCCCAGTGCCAGCCCGATTCCGACCAGGGTCATCCCCTGACGCAGAACCAGCCACAAGACGGAACTCTGCCGAGCACCCAGGGCCATGCGAACGCCGATCTCGTTGGTACGCTGGCTGACGGAGAATCCGATGACCCCAGCTATCCCGGTGGCGCTGATGACCAAAGCAAGCGCTGCGAAGAGGCCCAACAAGAGGGCGGTGAGGCGCGGGGAAGCCAGAGATTCGGTGCGCACCTGAGCAAGGGACCGGATATCCGCGAGCGGGACCTCGGGTTGGAGCGCGTGGATCGCATCCTGGATGGGCCCGACGAGCATCCAAGGGTCGCCTGCGCTACGCACCAACAGCCGGTTGAAACTGAACGGGAACTGCCGGAACGGGAAGTACACCTCGTCAGCGATATCAGTGTCAAGCGACTGTCTCACATCCCCAACGACACCGACGATGGTGAACCAATCTTGCTGTGAACCGAAGGTTGACGAGAGCACTCGCTTTCCAATTGGGTCGTCGTCGCCGAAGTGATTCCGCCCGAATGATTGGTTGACGATGATGACGGGCTGTGAGCCCTCGCCACCGTCTGTGCGCGTAAAGGTCCGGCCCCGAAGCAGTGGCTGATTGATGGTATCGAAATACTTCGGGCTGATCCGTCTGAAATCCGCTACGGGTCTGAGCGTTGTGTCGGCCACTGGTCGGCCTTCGATCTCAAACGCATTGGAGAACGGCGCCACCTCACTCAAGGGAAAGGACGTGGTGACGGCTGCCGATAACACACCCGGCTGGCTCTCGATGTCATCGAGGAGCGTTTCGATGAACTGCACAGGCTCGATCTGCGCATTGAAGGGAACGGCAATGGTCCCTGTGAGGACATTTTCGGCGCGGATTCCGGCATCGACGGCCTGGAGCTTGGTGAAGCTTCGGATGGCAAGTCCGGCGCCGATGAGCAGCATGAACGAGATGGCAATCTGGGAAACCACGAGGGCACTCCGCAGGCGGAGCTTGCCGGTGCTTGCCGTTGCGCGGGCCCCCGACTCCCTCAGCGCGTCGGCCGGGTTCCTGCGGGACGGCAGAGCGGGCATCGATCCGAAGATGAGTCCCGTAACCACGGAGACCACTAGGGTGAAGGCCAGCACCGATCCGTCGATGTCGATCTCTCTGGCACGGCGAGTGAACCGTGCCGTGAATGTCACCAGAAGATCGAGTCCGCCTGCAGCGAACATGACACCTAGTGCTCCACCAACCAAAGCCAACAGCATGCTCTCCGTTATCAATTGTCTGGCGAGGCGACGCCGTCCCGCTCCCAGGGCCGTGCGCATGGCCATTTCGCGCTCGCGGCGGGATAGCCTGGCCAGCGTGAGACTAGCCACGTTGGCGGATGCGATCAGTAACACGAGTCCCACAGTCCCCATCAAGATCAACAAGGTAGGTCGTGCATTGCGGACGAGCTGCTCTTTGAGACGAACCGTATCGACTCTGTGGTCAACTCCCTCCTCCGGGTAGTGCTCCGGGTGTTCTTGTCGCATCCGGTGCGCGAGAGACGCAACTTCGGTTTCTACCTGCTGGTCCGACACACCGGACTTGACCCGAGTGAACACCGTGAGGCCACGCACGCTACGATTGTCTATCCATCCAGGCCCGGATCGAAACGGACAGGCGACGCTCGGCATGTACACGTCATTCTCACGCGGGTAGTGGGGCACGGGGGGCAGCACCCCCACGATCGTATGCACTTTGTCATTCATCCTCACGGTCTGTCCTACTACCGTTGAATCACCGCCGTAGCTGCTTTGCCAATACCGGTGACTCAACACCAAGACCGGCTCTGCGCCGAGCAAATCGTCGTCGGCACCGAACACCCTTCCGAGCACGGGCTGCACGCCAAGTGTTTGGAAGAACTGCCACGAAACGACCCCGGACTGAACACGCTCTGGATCACCACGTCCCAACAGCACGAAGTTGAGCGAGTGGTACTCCACGACCTCCTCCAAGGTCTCGCTCTGGCTTCGGTAGTCGACGAGCTCCTGGACGGAGAAGCCCGTGTTCTGCGTCCCGGGCCGATGCTGCTCGAGGAGCACGAGGCGCTGATCGTCGTGATAGGGAAGCGGTTGCAGCAACACACTGTTCACGACGCTGAAGATCGCAGTGTTTGCACCAATACCCAGCGCGAGCGTCACGGCGGCCGCGGCGGTGAACGCTGGATGCTTGGTGAGGGTCCGCAAGGCATATCGCAGGTCTTGCAGCGTCGTGCCCATGAACTCAGCCTTTCGATAATCGTTGGTGCGACTGGCATGTTGCATGTGCCGCGTGCGCACAGTGCGGTGCTCACGCGTCGCCGTTCGGACGGTATCGAAGAACGTACGAATCAATAGGAGAAACAGACTGCGGCCATCGTCGTGAGTGACACAAGCAAGATCGGCAAAGTCGCGCATCATCTGATCCGCGTACTCCCCGCGAAAATCTCGTGGGTAGAGCAGGATCAGGCCACGGTAAAACGTAAGCATCCCGCGAAGGCCGAAGTCCTGTTGCCGGTGCGCCATTTACGCGGTCGTCAGGCGTTTGTCTTTTGCGAATTGAATGAGCGTAACCATCCGTTCAGTCTCTGCTGCCGCCACCTCGCGGCCGTGTTTCGTGATGCGATAATAGCGACGCCTCTCGTCATCTGGGTCGGGTTTTGCCGCGCAATCCTCGATGAGTCCGGAAGACACCATGCGTTTGATCGTGCTGTACAGTGATCCTGGAAGGAGCCGTACCTTTCCACCGGCCCGCCGCTCCACCTCCTGCATGATTGCATAGCCGTGGCGCTCGTGGTCTGCGAGTGCGAGCAGGATGTAGAAGACCGGAGGGCTCAATGGAAGCTCTTCGTCGCTGCGCCTGATTTTGGCGGCCATCCATCTAACTCCTTTAGATGTATTGAGTTACGAACAGGCAGTTGCCTTGTTATCATGTGTTACATGTCATGTGTAAAATGGTAATACCATCCGGGGCCTTTTGCAACCGTGTCGTTCGGAGATGTGGGTGACTTAGCCGTGGCCCAGGGTGGGCAGGAGGTGGTCGTGGCGTGGTGTGGAGATCAGCCGCCCGCAGGCGCAAAGCGCCAAAGGTGGAGAGTTTGTGGGAGAGACTAGGCCGCGGGACTGGCCTGCATCGTGGCCGTCGCGTCGAGAAGTTGCTCGATCTCTTTGGCTGCGAACAGGTGCGCATCGACGTGCGCTTCAACATCGCGGACGAGTTCTGCAAGCTCGTCGCACGCCGTGGCTGATTCGACGGTCTGTCCTCGGAAGCGGCTGATCACACGCATGACCTCCAGCAGCCGCTGCACCAATCCGTCCCTGGTTCGCTCGCACCGTGATATGGTTTCCAGCCAGTCAGCCGAGGGTTGCGGGATCCGGTCTCGATGTCTTTCGAGCCGAGACAGGTTCTCATCCAACCCAGAAAGATCCACAGCGGCGTCGCACGAGTGCACGATCAACGCCTCGACTTGTTCCACGGTGCTCTGCTGACTGTCTGACGCTGAGAGGGTTGTATGGAGGCCTTGGCCCATCCGCACGATATCTGCCAGGAGACTCCGCGCGTTACCCGCGGGAAGTTGAGCAAAGGTCTCGATGATCCTTTCCTCGAGGCGCCTCGGGAGCTTGGAAACATGTCGCTGGGGAGCTACGACGGGCCGCTGCAGCCGGATTTGGGCTCCAAGGACGAGTAAC
The DNA here is from genome assembly GCA_039591275.1 of Gemmatimonadota bacterium. GTDB lineage: Bacteria > Gemmatimonadota > Gemmatimonadetes > Gemmatimonadales > GWC2-71-9 > JBDHDY01. The sequence continues at coordinate 5,622 of JBDHDY010000027.1, forward strand.
CCTGCAACGAGCGGGCTCATCCACAACATGATTGGCAATGCCGCTATGCCGGCGGCTCCCCCCACGCTGATGATCAATCCCAACATGCCGTAGAAGCGCCACGGGATGGGAGCCCACGCCCGACTCGCGTGGACTGCAAGTGCTGGGACCTTCCGCAGGGCAAGGTTCCTCACTACAGTGTCCGCGCCGTCGGACGGCACCCGAACGAGCGCACGGTGACCAGCTGCGACGGCCTCGACGGCGGCATTCTCGACCCTGCCGGCTAACAGCGTCCTCAGGTAGTTGGTGACACTGCTTTGTTTTTCAGAGGGCATAGGGTGCCGGATGAAAACCAACGTGTCGGCCGCGTTGCAGGACGTTCCGCCGCAGCGAGGACAGAGATGCAGCCCCAGCGGTTCTGATCCGCCGCAGATGAGACATGTGTCGGGGCGCGCCGCCTCTGCCACGAACGACGTAGTCAACGCAGCTACGTCATGGTGTTCGAACGCGTCGCAGAGACTCGCAGCGGTGGGAAAGCGCATTCCTGGCTCTGCGGAAGTGGCGCAGGCGACGATTGCATCCAGCCACTCGGGTGTGTCAGGACGAACGGCTAGCGGGTGGTAGCCTTTCTCTTGCGGTGGTGGCGGCAGGTGTGGGGAGGGTGTTTCGGGCAGTCGATTGGTGAGTGCCACGTACAACGTCATCCCCAACGAGTAAATGTCGGACCGCGCGTCGCCCCGTTGACCGGCGATGATCTCGGGGGCGGTGTAGGGGAGGGTACCCACCAAGCCACCGGTTTGTGTCACCGAGGTCTGTCCGTCGAGCTTGGCTGAGCCGAAATCGGTAAGACGTGTGCGGCCGCGCTGATCGAGCAAGATGTTTGATGGTTTGATGTCCCGGTGGAGGATTCCCTGCTGATGCGCCGCATGAAGGGCGGCGGAGACATCCCGCCCGATGATCTCGACCTGTGCGATCTCGAGAGGGCCCTTCTTCGCGAGCTGTACCGCGACATCCGGGCCGTCGACGTACTCCATCACGATGAAGCTCCAGGGGCCCTCCTCGAGGAAATCGTGTACGGCGACAATATTGCTGTGAGAGAGGTCCCTCGCCGCTTGTACTTCTCGTCGCATCCGTTCTCGGGCGATCTGCGCTACGGCTGGCGGAGGGACGAGCAGCTTAATGGCCACAGCGGAGTCGAGCTTGCGGTCGATGGCGGCGTAGACGATGGAGTATCCTCCCCGACCGATCTCCTTTACGATCTGGTAACGATCTTTGAGGAGGTTGCCCGCGGCCAGATATCCCGGACCCACTAATTCAGCGGGCGCGGTCATTGATCTCCCAATCGTTCCAGGACGGCGAGGGCGTTCCGCCGCCAGCCGTCATTCATCTCGTAGTAGTCGAGAAATTGCTGCATCCGGAGCCGCGCTTGGTCATGCTGTCCGAGGATGTAGGCTGAGGCTCCTGCATGGTAGAGAGCCATGTGATGGTTGGGCCAGAACTCCACTACCAGCTCCATGATCGGCCCGGCGGATTTGTCGTCACCGGCGTCTGCAACAGGGTGGCCCACATTGAAGACAATGCCGGCAGCCTTCCACTGTTCGTTGCTCGGTGCTTTCAGTATGACGTAGCGGGCCTGGTCGATTTTCCCGGCAAGCGCTAGGCACGCCGCCGCAAAACCGACACCTTCGAGAGTGTTGGGTGGTGGTGCATGCTCGAGCCTGATCTCTACCTCGAGCGAGTTGCAGTAGGGCTTCGTCGCTCGAAACCAAGCGCCGGCTGGCCCACCGTACCGGACGACCGCACCGTCATCGGGGTGCCGGTAGATAGTGGGCTGCCGCAACGGCTGCAAAAGCACTAAGCCGCTGAATGCGATGTACAGCGACCCGGCAAGATAGAGTGATCGCATACTGCGTCTCGTGAGGATTCGTCCCTGGACCTAGAGGTTACGACGCACGGACTACTGTAAACCGTGTTCCATAACACAGACCACGAAACTGGCGTTTTGGGCGTCGCTGCAAGAACTTGCAGTTCTTATGGAGCGCACCCATCCTTGGGCTTGGGCGAACCGGAAGCCGCGAGCGGGGCCAGACGAACTAATTGTCCGGTCTATGAGTGTCGTGGGTGGCTTGCTGCGCCGGTGTCACGTCAGCCGCCGGGAGGCTGTCGTAATGAGGCCTCAGTGCCCCGCTGAGCCGTGCAAACTGACGAGCTGTACCTGCGGAAGGAGTGTTACACGCGGGAGGGTTGAACGATAATTTGTGATGTACCGCACGTTGCGGCCCGCGGGCCCGGCGCAGCGAGCCGCCGCTCGAAGTATTGCGAGGGGCACCCGAAGGGAGAGTAAGAACATGTCGATCTGCGTCAAATCATCGCGTCTCTTTTTGCTGGTATTACTTGCCGTTGTCTGTTCCTCACCGAGTGCTGCTCAAGTTCCCACACCAGAGTCTGTGATCGGCTGGCAACCGGGCACGGACTACAAGCTCACGAACTCCGGTCAGATCGTGGAGTATTTCGAAGCGCTCGACGCCGCGTCCGATCGCATCGACGTCGTGGAAATCGGCAGGAGTGTAGAGGGGCGTCCCATCATCATGGCAATCATCTCGAGCGCCGAGAACATTAGCAACAAGGAGCGCTATCGCGAGATTTCTCGCAGGCTGGCCCTCGCCACTGGGGTTACGGACGAGGAGGCGAGGAGGCTGTCGAGGGAAGGGAAGGCCGTGGTGTGGATCGATCATGGTCTGCATGCAACCGAAGTTGCCCACGCCGAGGCCGGGATGGTGCTGGCGCACCATCTAGTGACCAGCGAGGATCACGAGGTGCAGCGGATGAGGGAACACGCAATCATTCTCTTGCCGCCGATGTTGAACCCCGACGGACATGAGCGCGTGCTGGCCTGGTACAGCCGCAATCTCGGGACAGAATTTGAGATGGCTTCGCTGCCGTTCATCGACCATCCCTACGTGGGCCACGAAAACAACCGGGATGCGTTCCAGATCTCCACGCCTGAAATCGAGGCAGCTACGCGAGTGATGTGGCACGAGTGGATTCCGCAGATCGTGGTGAATCACCACCAGGGAGGTCCATTTCCGTCTCGCATCTTCATCCCACCTCATCAGGAGCCGCTTAATCCGAACATTCACCCGCTCGTATCGACGGGAATGAACGTCGTCGGCTCCCACATGGGTACTCGCTTTGCCAGCGAACAGAAGCCTGGTGCCGTCTCGAGGATCTCATATACCCTGTGGTGGAACGGTGGAGTAAGGGGTGCCGCCTATTTCCACAATCAGATTGGTATACTCACCGAGATCAACACGGGACGAGCCCGTTGGGCCTCGCCGGCGTACGAAGACCCCGCGTCGTTACCCGCCAACTTTGGCTCCAGTGCGCGGCCCGTTGGAATGACGGCCGATGCGCCGAGCCTGTTCTACCCATATCCGTGGAAGGGAGGATGGTGGCGCCTTAAGGACCAGGTTGACTACGTCGTGACCGCATCGATGGGCGCAGCCGATATTGGGGCCCGGCTCAGCGACGATTGGCTCTACAATATTTATCAAATGGGTAGGGACGAAATTCGGGCCGGTCGAGCGGGGGGACCGTACGCCTACATCGTCCCGCTCGCCGATCAGTGGGACCGTGGAGCCGCCGTGGAACTCGTGAATCTGCTGCAGCGCGGTGCGGTAGAAGTGCACAGAGCGACGGAGGCATTCAGCGCCGGAGGAAGGTCCTATCCAAATGGGACTGTAATCGCATTTGCAGCACAGGCGTTTCGCCCGCATCTAGTTGACCTCATGGAAGCCCAGGAGCATCCGGATCTCCGGTCACATGACGGCGGTCCGCCGATTCCGCCGTACGACCAGGCAGCGTGGACCGTGCCTATGGGGATGGGTGTGCAGGTCGTGCGAGTAGACGAACCGTTCGAAGCGAGTGTTGAGCCGGTCCGTCAGCCGGTAACGTTACAGGGTTCAGTCGAGGGCCGCGGCCCGGTCTTTCTGCTGACCGCCGCTCACAATGCGAGCTTTGAGGCAGTCAATCAGCTGTGGGCGGCCGGGCTAGATGTATCGCGAGCCATCACGCCAGTCGAAGCGGCAGGCAGAAGTTGGCCTGCCGGCACGTTTGTCGTTCGGGCGGACGCGGATCGACTCAGCTCTATTGCACGGAGCAGCGCGGCTGAATTCGTGGCGATCGGTCGGGTAGAGGTCGACGCGATGACCGTACGCAAGCCGCGTGTGGGTCTGTACCGGAGCTATGTCGTCAACGACCACAACCCCGACGAAGGCTGGACTCGCTGGATCTTCGACCGTTACGGCTTCGACTACGAGACGCTGGAGGATCCCGACGTCAGGAGAGGCGACCTTTCCCGGTTCGACGCAATCATCCTCCCGGATCCGGGCAGGGGGGTGAACGATATCCTACAAGGACATGCACCAGGAACGATGCCACCCGAGTTCAGCGGTGGTCTCGGCGCTGAGGGCGCCGCAAACTTGAAACGATTTGTTGAACGGGGCGGCCGCGTGATCGCCCTCGACCGAGCGAGCAATTTTGCGATTGCACAATTCGGACTTCCCATCCGAAATGCGGTGAGCAACGTACCGACTAGCGAACTGTTCATTCCCGGAAGCTTTCTCAAAGCTGAGATTGATTCTGAGCATCCTCTGGCCTACGGCATGCAGTCGGAAGCCGCAGTGATGTACTACCGGCGCCGCGGCGCTGCGCATATGGCCTTCGATATCATCGAGCCCGCTTCAACGGGAGATCGGCCGGCGAATTCGACTGTCGAGGTCGCGGCCCGCTTTGCTGGCGATGACCTCCTCCTGAGCGGCTGGGAATTGGGCGCCGACCGCCACCTGGGGCGGACACCCGCACTGGTGCAGATTCCGGTGGGCGAGGGTGATGTGGTGCTCATGAACTTCCGACCGCAGTTCCGGGACCAGGTTCGCGGCACCTTCAAGTTCCTGTTTAATGCGATGGTAGGTGCAGCCATGGAGAAGCCGCGTCCAACGACTGACTGAGCGTTCAAACAGGTGGGAGGGTAGGGTTGAAGCCGGCGGCTACTTCGGCGTCCGAGTCCAGAGTGCCACCACGCCGCACGTGGAAGACGCACCCCGGCGGTCGAGTGCCTCTTCGGGCTGAAGGATTGAGCGCGTGAAGAGCAGCGGGGTCGTCGCTGCGTTCTTGTAAACCTCGATGGCCTCGATGTCTCTGGGGTCGATGAAATCGATGGATCCACGGGTGCCGAGGAACGGCGCACCGTCGAGGTAGACGTCGAACGCGCAAAAGCGTGATCCGTGTCTTCGGCCGATGACACAATCGAAGAACGAGGCCTCTCTCCGTGACACCGCATCACAATGCACGAGCCCGCCGCCGGCACCGCGGATCACGTCGCTGGTCTTCACAGGACCCCGCTCCTCGATTTCATCCCGTGTAAAATAGGTCCCCAGACCAGTCTCCATTCGGCGATAGAACCCGGCCAGCAGGCCCCGAATGGCTCTGCCTGTAACAACGATCTCCTCCAACTCGATGGACTGTTGCTCGAGCGCGATGGTTTCGAGGATCCGATAGCCGGGCGTTCCAGGAAGCAGCTGGACGGTGACCTCTACCGGCCTGAATCCGATGGCTCGTATGAGGACGCTATGTACGCCGGGGGACAAGCCACTTAGCGAGAAGAACCCATCCAGGTCGGTCTTAGCACGGTGGGCAGTGCCGGGGATGACCGCCTCGGCGCCGGGAATGCCAATACTGCTGTCGGACGTGACGACCAGGCTGACCAGAGTGATCGACTGCCGCTGGTCCTTTGCCTGGCGCAGAGTGTCAGCAGCCTGTGCGGCCGCGCTCTGGACGATCACCAGATAGACGGCCACAAGTGTCAAGATGGAACGAATTGGACTGGAGCGAAGTGAGCTCACGGAACCCCCTGACGTCCTGGGCCCTGTCAAGCAAGTCTGACAGAACTAGGGGCTGACCGTTGCGACCTTTATTAAAAGTGCGTTCTCAAGGCTTTGGTGGCAAGCCGGATCCCACAGGGGACAATGTCACATCAACACGGAGGGTTCCTGGAGGCCGTACGCTTGTTGCTATGGGGCGGTGTCGAGACAGGATGGTGAGAATGGTCTAGACGAAATAATCCGAAGGCGTGATGCCGTACTTGGCCGGGTCGGTGACCTTGATGATGGACCGCGCAAATGAACCGTCAGGTTGCGTGTCAGCAAGGTTCACGAGTGGTGGGTCGTCCAGAACCTGGCCGGTTGGTGTAAGGACGATTCGAGCGATTGGTCGATGGATCTGTGACAAGTCAGGGTTTGCGGCGTGAACGATAGCTAGTTCGTAGGTGTCGAGCAGGACACATGTGCCTACGGGGTACACGCCCACGAGGTTGATGAGCGCCTTCACGAGGACAGGGTCGTACCCGAACCCGGGGTTTTGCCAGATTTCTTGAAGAATTTGGTCGGGTGACTTGGCTGCCTTGTACACCCTGCTGCTGGTGGCGGCGTCGAATACATCTGCGACGGCGATGATCTTGGAGTAGACGGAGAGCTGCCGAGGCCTAATGCTCTCCGGATATCCAGTCAGATCCATCTTCATGTGATGCTCGTACGCGGCGATCATACTGCGGTACGGCACGTTGGCCAGGCCCCGAAGTTTGAACAGAGTAAGGGCGCCCAGCCATGTATGCGCTTTCATGTGGCGCCACTCCTCATCGTTGAACTTGCCCTGCTTGGTCAGCACCTCGACCGGGACGCGGCCTTTGCCCACGTCGTGGACCAGCGCGGCCATTCCCAGATCGAAAAGCTGTGAGCGGGGCAGGCCGAGCCGCTTGCCAATCGAGACGCTGAAGATGCACACGTTTACGGAGTGGGTGAATGTGTAGTCGTCGTAATCACGCAGGGTTGTGAGCCCGACCAGCGAGATCTCGTTGTTCAACACCTGGTCGACGACGTTCTGGACAGCGCGTTTTATCTTCCTGACATTCGCACTTCTACCCATCCGCGCGCTGTTGACGACATCCTTGGTCACCGCGAGTGTGCGCTCGTATGTGCGCTTCGCGACCTCTCGTCGTTTTTCGTCATCAGCCAGATCCTGTTCGCCGTCGCTCGGCTCATCCACCGTGATATGCGTAACGTTACCCTGGACCAACTTCTCTTGGAGCTCAACGACGTCTTCTGACTCGCTTCCATCGGAAGCGCAGGCCAGAAGGAGTGACAGAAAGACTTGCCACTCACGTCGTTCGACCGCGGGATCCACGTGCATGATGCCGACGCCGGAACTCCGAAACGTGTTGAGCACGTAGCTGAATGAAGCGTAATTGTCGAGGTCGAGTCTCAGTCTCGTCGAGTTGACGAATAGAAGTTCCCCGGCGATGCGTACCTCCAACTCCTCTTCGCACTCAAACAGAGCGATTGTGTACGATGTCAGTTCGTTGAGGGAGCTCTGTACTTGCTCGTTTTCTACTGGGTAGAACTTGAGGCTTCGCAGTGCTTTGTACATCGCGAGCAGGAATTCGCGCCCGCGATGGCGGAGCATCGAATCATCGCCACCCACGGGGACATCATTCGTTTGTGGATCGCTCGGCGGGGGGACCACGGACGACGTCATGCTACGCGGGTTCCTGCAACGCATTGGTGACGGCGTTGCGCACCAGGGGCTCCTTGTCGTTTGCCGC
>JBDHDY010000028.1:0-14415 GCA_039591275.1 Gemmatimonadota bacterium
CCCGATCCCGCACCTCTCATTCCGACGTCACTGTTGGCACTCGCGGAATGGATCTCTCGGTACTATGCCTCCCCCCCCGGTCTGACGCTGAAAGCCATCCTTCCCGGGGCTCTCTGGGGCGCCTCTCGCCTGTACGCCGTCGCAACTCAGTCCGGCAACGTGCCGGGCGGGTTCAGCCGCGCCGTCGTGGAGGCGATCGAACGTGCGGGAGGGCGAGCGCCCGCCACGCTACTCGCCCGTAAGCTGAACCGTCCCGTATGGGATGCGCTGCAGCGGTTGGCGAGCACAGGAGCCATTGAACTCGAGACCGTACCGCCGAGATTGGGTCCGGCCGCCGGCGCAGATGAGGTGGTCGTGCTCACCCAAGCCCTTCCGTCTCTCCTTGAACGCGATGAGGTGTTCGGCCGGGCCGTGCGCCAACGGGAGGTGTACGAGACCATCGATGCCCTTGGGGGAGAGGTCGCGGCTCGTCGCCTGACAAAGGAATACGGTTTTTCCCGCACGGTGGTGCGAGGGCTGGTGGAACGCGGGCTGGCCCACTTCGAGACGCGAGAACGGCTTCGCGATCCGTTCGAAGGGGTGGCTTCGCCGGCGCCTGCCGAGCCCACCCCGGCCCAGCGGCAAGCGGTAGAGGCACTACAGGCCGTGCCCCCCGGCAAGGCTGCAGCGCTGTTCGGTGTGACGGGGAGTGGCAAGACACTCGTTTATCTCGAAGCGATCCGGGACACCGTGGAGCGGGGCGGCGGAGCGATCGTGTTGGTTCCTGAGATTGCGCTCACCCCGCAGACGGTCGCGCGGGTCCGTGGCGTCTTTGGAGACACGGTGGCGGTATTGCACAGCGGGCTGTCTGCCGGCGAGCGGGCAGACGCGTGGCGAGGGCTCTTGTCATGCAAGCGTCGTGTAGCAGTGGGTGCGCGGTCGGCAGTGTTCGCCCCGGTGCGCAGCCTCGGGGCGATCATCGTCGACGAGGAGCACGATGCGAGCTACAAACACGGCGAACAACCGCGGTACCACGCTCGGGATGTCGCGCTCCGTCGGGCACGAATCGAGGGGGCTCGTGCCTATCTGGGCAGTGCGACGCCCGCCTTGGAGACGTGGGCTGCACGGGACCGGATTCGTGTCGTGGCATTGCCGGACCGCGTGACCGCCCGTCCGCTGCCTGCCGTCAGGCTGGTGGATATGCGATCCGCCCCGCGGGTCAGAGAAGCTGGGGCCGTCCCGTGGTCCACGTCCTTAGATGATGCTGTGGGCGAGCGGTTGTCTCGCGGTGAACAGATCATCTTGCTGCTCAACCGTCGGGGCTTCGCTCACTTCCTGCAATGTCCGTCGTGCGGCGAAGTGCCCAATTGTCCGTCCTGCAGCATCGTTCTCACTGTCCATCGAACACCGTCTAGTCTCCGGTGCCATTACTGCGGCTACCAGCGCGGTATCCCCGAGCGGTGCGAAGCATGTGGTGAGGCCACTCAGCGCACTCGCGGTGTCGGCACTCAGTTGCTCGAACGTTGGCTGGCCGAGAGGTTCCCCAGCGCTAGACTTGCCAGAATGGATGCAGATACGACTGCAACTAAGTGGTCGCACCGCCGCATTCTAGAAGATTTCGCACGCCACGACGTGGACCTCCTCTTTGGGACGCAGATGATTGCGAAGGGGCTGGACTTTCCGGGTGTCACCTTGGTGGGTGTCGTCGATGCCGATACCGGGCTGCACCTCCCGGATTTTCGCGCGGCGGAGCGCACCTTTCAGTTGATTGCTCAAGTGGCGGGCCGGGCCGGTCGCGGCCCCACTGGTGGAGAGGTGCTCGTTCAAACGCGAAACCCTCAGCACTATGCTCTTGAGGCGGCGGCGGCTCACGACTTCGAGCTATTTGCCGAACGAGAGCTCAAGGAGAGGCGCGAGCCTGTCTATCCCCCCCATGTGGGATTGGTGAACATTATTGTAAGTGGCAGGGTGGAATCGGAGGTGGCGCGGGCATCGGCAGAGGTTGCCGATTGGCTGCGAGATCTCATTAGCAGCAAGGCTGCTGAAGCGGCAGAGGTGTTGGGCCCGGCGCCTGCGCCACTTGCTCGGATCAAGGAGCGCTGGCGGTGGCACCTGATTGTACGAAGCACAGACCGGAGCTTGCTGGGGAGTGTGATACGGTACGCGGTGCGGCGAGCTCCGCACTCGGGGCGGGGGCGGGTTCGCGTGATCTTCGACCGCGATCCGCTCTCGTTGCTATGAGGCCCGCAATGGCTTGAAAGCGGTTATCAACACCGGTATCTTGCCATCCGCCGTTAACGATCAAATGCCATCCTTCCGATTCCTTAGCCTCGAACTCCGGCCGCTGCGGCGTGTCCCTTGCGAGGCTACCTTCCTGCAAGGGTCGGCGTACGCGTCGCCGTTCTCGTGAACGAAACACCATCTCGGGGCGTGAGCCATATGGTGGCACGGTGGGGATGGAGAGGGCCCCGCATCCGCCGGAGGGTTGCATGACGACTGGGGATCGAGGCTTCCTGACAACGCCTCCACCAGGGTTGGGGCGAGGGTGGACACACACGGCCGAGGCGGTCAGCCAGAGGATTCCTCCCGGGGAGATCACGGGGGTTTGGGTTTTCCACCCGTTGCGACAGGAAGGGTGTGAATGGGGAACGGCCGTGGTCGCGCGGCGGGCCGGAGAGGGACGTGTGGCTGTGTTCACGGCGAAGTACATGCTGAGCCTGCGTGGCCGCGGGCGTGGGCAGAGTAGAGTTGAGGTCGAAGAGGTGGGTGAGAGTCCGGCAGAAGTGATCTACGAGGTCCTTCGCGGGGTTCAACACCGGGCGGGCGAAGCCGAACCGCCGGTTGAGGTATCGCCGGAACTGTGGTATGGAGGGGGCGATGACGAGTCCGCCTCCGAAGGCTGACGCCGGAGCGCTGCTGGAGCGCTTTCGCGAATACATGCGGGACCACAATCTGCCCGTCACGAACCAGCGGGAGGCTGTGGCATCGGCCGTGTTCCACTCAGATGCCCACTTGTCGGTGGAAGAAATCGAACGTGTGCTGCGAGCCGACGGCATTCATGTTGGCACTGCCACGGTGTACCGGACGCTCGATCTGTTGCACCGAGCGGGGCTGATTCGAGAACACGAGTTCGGGGAAGGGTTCAAGCGCTACGAGGCTCAGGTGGCGTGGACGCACCACGAACACCTGATATGCGTCGAGTGCGGCAAGGTCGTGGAGTTCTCATCGGAGCGCATCGAGCGCATGAAAGGGCTCATAGCAGATGAGCACGGTTTTCGCCATCACCATCACCGGCTAGAGATCTACGGCGTCTGCAGCGACTGCCAACGTCGCGATGCGGAGACGCTGGAAGCCAAGCCGTCACAGGAAACACGATGAATGGGACATAATTCTAGATTACTGTTGCCTAAAAGGGCGTTCCTCACGGAGGGAATTGGGCGGGACAAAGAGAAGCTGACTAGCTACGAGCTGGCGCTGCGGGAGGCGCAGATTGCGCATTTCAATCTCGTGCAGGTGAGCTCCATCTTTCCCCCGCACTGCGAGCTCGTTGACCCGGAAGACAGCCTGTCGAACATGGTTCCGGGCCAGATCGTGTTTGCTGTGATAGCGAGGGCGTCGACGAACGAGCCGTCGCGTCTGGCGGCAGCTTCGATCGGCGTGGCCATCCCGGCCGATCCTAGCCACCACGGCTATATCTCCGAACATCACGCGTTCGGCCTACAGAAGGAGCGGGCCGGAGATTACGCTGAAGATCTAGCCGCCAGCATGCTGGCCACCGTGCTCGGAGTTCCGTTTGATCCCGACGAGGCGTGGGACGAGCGCCGGGAACAGTGGCTCCTCTCCGGTGAGATCGTCAAAACGATGAATCTCAGTTGTACGGCGGAGGCACAGGACGACGGGCGGTGGGTGACGGTCGTGAGCGCCCTCGTGTTTTGCCCGTGAACGAGTTCCGGTATGCTGGAGGCGTGCCCGGAGCGCTCCAGGAATTTGCCTGGGGCGCGCCGGATTCGTTTCTCGGCCTGCCGCAAGAGCACACAGACTTCGCCACGGCGAAGGTTGTGGTGCTGCCCGTTCCGTATGAAGCCACGGTCTCATGGATCGGTGGAACCCGTCAAGGCCCGCGGTCAATCCTTCACGCGTCACAATACGTGGAAGTCTACGACCACGAGCTGGACTCCGAACCGTACAAGGTGGGCATTCACACACTCCCCGAGTTGATGCTATCCGGGTCAGGGCCTGAGCCTGCCCTGCGGGAACTTCGTCAGGTCATCGATGCCATTCTGGAAACTGAGAAGTTCGTGATCATGCTCGGCGGTGAGCACAGCCTTTCGGCACCACCGATTCTCGCTCACGCCGCGCGACTGGGGGAGAGACGCTTGTCCGTGCTACAACTCGACGCGCACAGCGATCTGCGGGCCGAGTACGAGGGGACGCCGTTCTCGCACGCCTGTGTCATGTATCAGGTCCACGAGCAGGTGGACTTGGTTCCGGTGGGAATCCGCTCGATGACCCGGGATGAGCGCGTCCTCATGCGAGACCGGGACATCCCGGCGATCTTCTCTCACGAGCTCGAAGGGCATGACTGGATCGATCGGGCCGTCAACGCCCTTGGACCGGACGTGTACATCACGATCGACGTGGACTACTTCGATCCCGGCGTGTTCCCTTCCACCGGAACCCCGGAGCCTGGCGGAGGAGCCTGGCATCCGACGCTGCGTTTGTTGGAGCGCGTCTTTCGGGAGCGCCGCGTGGTGGGGTGCGACGTGGTCGAGCTCGCGCCCATTCCGGGGCTCGTCGCACCGGATTTTCTGGCGGCAAAACTAGTCTACAAGCTGATCGGCCTCCACGCGGCCGTGGCCTGCTGATCGCGGGAACACCGCAAACACTCACCGGGTTGTCCATGTCACATGGGTGCTGAATCGACCACACTCGGAATTGCGTTTGCCGCCGGCGTCTTGAGCTTCCTCTCGCCGTGCGTGCTGCCACTCATACCGAGCTATCTCTCGTTCATCACAGGCATGTCGCTGGAAGAAATGGGCGAGCGCCGTCGAACGGCTTTGACGCATGCCCTGCTCTTCATTGCTGGCTTCACGATCATTTTCATGGCGCTCGGCACCACGGCAACCGTGGTGGGACGCGTGCTCAACACCCAGCAGATATGGATCGAGCGGGTAGGCGGTCTGCTGATAGTGGTCTTCGGACTGTATCTCGTGGGGGCCTTCCAGTGGGGACCGTTTGCTCGCGAGCGCCGAGTGCACTTCCAGGACAAACCAGTCGGCTACCTCGGAAGCGTGCTCGTCGGCGTCGCGTTCGGCGCGGGGTGGACCCCATGCATCGGTCCGATCCTGGGGTCCATCCTGATTCTGACGAGCTCGCAGGGCGACTTCGTTCAGGGTACGCTCTTGCTGTTCTTCTATTCGCTTGGGCTGGCCGTGCCATTTCTGGTGGCGGCCCTGGCCGTGGAGCGGTTTATCGGGTGGTTTCAGCGCTACCGCCGGTATATGCCTCTGGCCACCCGGCTATCCGGGGGCATGCTGATCTTCCTGGGAGTGCTGCTCACAAGCGGGTACTTCTCCATTCTTGCGGCGTGGCTCCAGGGCCTCACGCCTGACTTTCTGAGAGATCGCCTGTAGGGAAAGCCCGCCCACGTGGTGGCGGGCGTCACAGCATCCCGGAGGCGCCTTTCGCTTTCTTGTTCGCCAAGCGAGACTCAGTGTGTCTCTAGGGTGTATCACGAGAGGAAGGCCGGTCGATTCGGTCTGAAATCTCAGCTCTGGGAATTACCCGAGGCTGAGCGTACTCGAACTTGGAGGAGCGCGCCATGGCGTCTTACCGCTTCTCATTCATGGCCCTGACGGTCTCGGCCGCCGTGTGGGCCTGTGGCGCAGGGGAAGGCTCGCAGGAGACGGATCAGGACAGCACGCGAGATCTCACCCTTGCACCGGTCGAATCGACCCAGACAGTCGCCACCATCGAAGACCGACCGGCCGATCCGCCGGTTGCGGATCCCCAGCCTCGACCACGACCGCGGCCGCGGACACCGCCTCCGCCTGAGGATCCTCCGGAGCCCGACCCCGATCCCGAGCCGCAGCTCCCTCCGGCACCTCCCACCGTTGGGGAAGGCACCGGCATGACGATCTACGCCTCGGATACACTGACATCGAGACATAACAGTATCGGTGATGCCGTCACCGCCATGATAGCAGATCCGGTCCTCGATGCTGATGGCGAAGTCGTAATCCCCGCTGGTGCCGTGTTCGTGGGGACGATCTCCGACCTGGCGCCAGCCGAGAGTCCGGGTGGCGAAGGCCGCATGGTGCTCACATTCAATCGCGTCGAGTTCGGAGGAGCCAGCTACTCCGTTCAGGCCCGCGTGGACAGTATCGGAAGCCGGATGAAGGGGCGAGGAGTCACTGCCGGCGATGCGGCTAAGGTCGGGGCAGGGGCGGTTGTGGGCGCGATAGCGGGGCGGATCATCGGCGGAAACAAGAAAGGAACGGCCGTCGGCGCGGTGGCCGGAGCGGCTGCAGGAGTTGGAATCGCCGCCGCCACTCGCGATGTAGACATCATCCTGGACGCCGGCGCCCCCATCGAGGTGGTGCTAACGGCTCCCTTCGTGCTGGAACCGCTGCGGTAGCGCCCGGCCCCGCCGCCCTCCCACCGGGCGGACCCACGCCACCCCGCCCCCCGCCCGGCGGACCGGAGGACCGTCCCCGCCCAGCCGCTACCCATCTTTCGCGCTAGCCGCGGGTGGGGTGGTGGGCACAGTCCGCCTGACCGCCCGGGGAGCGGTTGGGCAGGGGGGCCACTGACCGCCTGCCGGCCTCACCGCCCAGCTGAGGGGAGCCATGCCTACTCCCGAGTTTCTTGATTCCCGCCTCACCGAACGCCGAAATCCACGAACGGTCGGTATCGACGTAGCGTCCGCTCTCGAGATCGTAGACCTGATGAACACCGAAGACAGCGGCGTTCTCGAAGCGGTCCGCCAACGCCGAGGAGAGATCGCTAGGGCAATCGAATTGGTGGTGGAAGGGCTCAGATCCGGGGGGCGCCTGATATACGTCGGCGCCGGTACAAGCGGCCGTTTGGGGGTCTTAGACGCCACGGAGTGCCCGCCGACCTTCGGAACGCCGCCCGAGATGGTGGTTGGGATCATCGCCGGCGGTGCGCCGGCGCTCACCAGGTCACAGGAAGGCTCCGAGGACGACGTCGAGGCAGGATCCCGCGCGATGGACGACTGTCAGGTCGCCGCGGAGGACTTCGTGCTTGGCATTGCGGCGAGCGGCACCACCCCGTACGTAGGGGCTGCCCTGACGGGTGCAAAGGAGCGCGGTGCCAAGGTCGGGTTGCTCACCTGCAGCGCTCCCCCCCCTGACGTGGCCGATTTGTGTGACGTGACGATCATGGTCCCCGTGGGTCCAGAGGTTCTCACCGGTTCCACGAGACTCAAGGCGGGGACGGCGACCAAGCTCGTCCTGAACACGCTCACGACGGCGTGTATGATCCGGCTGGGGAAGGCGTACGGGAATCTCATGGTCGACCTCGTCGCCCTCAGCGAGAAGCTGGTCGATCGAAGTGAGCGCATCGTCATGGAAGCGGCCGACGTCAGTCGAGAAGACGCGCGGCGAGCTATCGAGCAGGCCGGCGGACGGGTCAAGGTCGCCATCGTGATGGTGAGGCTGGGCGTTGATGCTGAGGAGGCCAGTCGGCTCCTCAGCGAGGCAGGTGGCTTCGTGCGGCCGGTGGCTGGCGATCCCCCGCCGGTTGTGGGGTGAGCCGCTCCCCGCACTGCCCACCGCCCCGGGCGGGCCCCCGCCCCCGGCCACTCCACCCGGGCGGGCAGGCGGGCAGCCGGACCGTACCGGTTCCCCCTGCCGGTGGCTAGCCTAAAAGGTGAGAGGCGGTGGGGTGGGGACTGTCCGCCGGTCCGCCAGTCCGCCGGGGGTGGTGTGGAGTGGTGCGGGTCCGCCCGGGCTGGGGCAGGGCAGGGCGGGCTAGTTCACGGATTCCAGCAAGCGTACCGCCGCTTGAGCCGGGACGCCGAACACTATCCGACCTCCGCTAGCCTCGCGTCCCCCGAAAAGCACCGCCACCACGCGCCCCCTGGCGTCGAAGATGGGGCTGCCGCTTGCGCCGGCCGCGCCGTAACCGTCGAGCTGCAGAGTGTCGGGGAGAATCTTGCTGACCGTTCCCGCAGTGAGGGTGGTGCTCACCACGCCGGCCCCCATGGGGAGATCCGCTCCGAGAGGAAACCCGATTACGGCAACAGGATCACCCTCGTGCAGATCGCCGGGCTGTCGGGCGAAGCCCTGAATTGTTGGGACGTTGCCGACGATGTTGTCCACCTTGATGAGTGCCAGATCGCTAGTCTCGGATATGGCGAGAATCCTTGCCGGCCAGACCTGGTCTGAATCGGCAAACTGTACCGCAAGACGGCGAGGCCGCCGGTTGCCGTTTGGGCCGACCACGACGTGTCGGTTCGTCATCAGCGTGGCGTCGGGGCGCACCGCGAAAGCCGTGGCCGTTGATACATCGCCCGGTTGGAACTCGACATAAATGAGCGCCACCGCCTGTTGGTTGTCGTCCCGAATACCCCGAAAATCGATGGCTGCGGCACGCTGCTGCCTGGCGAGGGCCGCCGTAGCCCCCTCCAGCTGCCGGCGCAGTGCCACGATTTCCGACCGGTTCCCGGCCTCCTGAGCCTCCTCGAGGCGGTTTCTGAAGCCCGCTATCTGCTCCTGGGATTGGGTCAATGCGTCCTCGAGTCCGGAGACCTGACCCTCCAGGTCACGAAGCAGGCTGCTCGTCGCCAGCAACACGCTGTCAGTCAGGGCTTGGATCTCGGCAAGCTCGCGTTCCTGAGCCAACCGTTGTTGGCGAGTCAGATAGGCGAAGGTGCCCACCACTACAGCCAAGAGTGCGGCCGACCCGATCGCAACCCGGCGTAGGCCCTTCGTTTGGTGGGCGACCTCTACTCGGATTCGTTCGCCGGTGCTGATTCCAGTGCGGCCCGTCTCACGGAGACCCTTGGCCCGAGGCCCGCCGCTTGCTCGTACCCCCTCGGCTGCGGGCACCGAGGTCGAGTCCGGAGTTCCCTCAGGCACCAACCGGAACTCCAGCAGCGGACCATCCGGGCCGAGGCGAATCTGGTCAGTGTCGCTCAGCCTCGAGTCGGTCCGGATCGGGTGGCCGTTGACCAGCGTTCCGTTTCGGCTTTCCAAATCGCGGATGTACCAGTGATCTGCTTTTCGCAGGAGCACGGCGTGGCGGGCAGAGACCGCAATGTCCAGTTCGGCATCGAATTTCAGGCCACATTCCGGATGCCGCCCGAGAGCCACCTCGTGCTGGGAAAAGACGTGAACGCTCCCGGCGAGGGATCCGGTTACGATCTTCAGTTGTGCTTTCAAGCGTGGTTCTCGATGGTTTCAGGCGGCGAGGATCAACGCGGCGACCATGATCAACGCCGATGCCAGGGCAGCAATTACCATCCTCGCTTGTCCGCCGCTTTCGCGAGGCTTGTACACTGGCACGGGCTCGGTGGTCGACTCGGTGTCGAGCAGTGGGTAGACCTGATGTCCGACGGCCTCGCCGTCACCGGGATCTTTCAGGCCGTCTCCATCCAGCCTGGCTACGACGACCGTGATGTTGTCCGGACCGCCGCGAGCATTGGCCAGGTCGATGAGTTTGCTGCACGCCTCGACTAGATCCTCCGTGGTGTTGAGCGTCTCGGCGATCTCTTCCTTCTTGACTTGGCCCGAGAGACCGTCGGAGCAGAGCACCACGGTATCTCCGCGGCGGATCTCCTGATGGGTGAGATCTACTCTCACCTTAGAGTCGGGGCCGAGGGCCTGAAGGATGATGTTGCGGCGCTCACTTTTCTCGGCTTCTTCCTCGGTGAGCTCCCCAGCGTCCACCAGACGCTGTGTCAGGGATTGGTCCTTGGTGAGCTGTGTCGCTTCCCCTTTCCTAACCAAGTACGCCCGCGAGTCACCCACCTGCGTCAAATACAGAAAGTTTTCCAGAATGCCGACGGTCGTGGCGGTGGTGCCCATACCACGGTACTCCGGGTGTTCCTTAGAGTATTTGTGGATCTGTGCGTTGGCGGCCTCGATGGCCTCTCGCAGTCGAAAGGCGAATTGCTGCGGCGTGTTCTTCTGGTCCTGGACCCACTGGGTGGCCATCTGTTCGTAGATGCTATCGGTGGCCATCTCGCTGGCCACCTCACCGGCAGCTGCTCCACCCATGCCGTCGGCGACTACCAAGAGGGACCCCTTCGGTCCAAGCTGGTGCTGTCGCACTTCTGGCTTGAGCGAGGGGTTCTGCTGGGTCAGATCCGCTACCAGGAATCGGTCCTCATTGTGGTCCCGCTGCATCCCCTTGTCCGTTTTGCCGAACACGGTGATGGTGATTGCCGGTTTCTTCGACCCGAAAAGGCTCACGGGCGGATTCCCTGCAAGAGGACTGTCGCACCTGAGTGCGACGGGTTATGGGTTAGCGCCCGTTGAGCCCAAGTGATCGCCAAGCTGCCTTCTCCTGTCTCAGCGTGGGTCATGGCGATCACATGCGCAAAGTCGGCTTTGTCTCTATCCCCGACGTCCTGCCGGTGGTAGTAAGCCCGTGCCATGCTACGTATGCTGACAAAGTCGGGTGCCGCCTGGTCGAAGCGGTCCAGCAGCTCAAAAATGGCGTCCTCCGGTGCTATGCGTCTCTCGGCGTCGGATGGCGGATTGACTCCCGTCTCGGTTTCGCTGGTATCATCTAGGCCAGCGGCGACGGCCCCACCCGAGTCCGGTCGCCGGACCGCGTCCGTGGTCCTCCGGCCACCCGCGGACGTTCTGTCCGCTGAATCAGAAGGAATACCCTCATTGGGCTGTCTTACCGTGCTTTCGGTCACACCCGCGATGGGCTGCTGAGCACCCGAGGGCGATTGCTCGGCGTCAGCATCGGGTCGCCCATTCCCTCCACGGGTCCCCATCACGGCGACCCCGCCAATGCCGATCGCGAGCACGCCGAGCACGGTCGCCACCAAAGGGATCGGCGTTTTCTTACGGGGCGCCGGGGTTGGGGAGGGGCGCGTCTCAGCCAGTTCTTTGGGTGGTGGGGGGATAGACCGCCCTGAAACCCGGGTCTCCGGGAGCTGGGCCGTCGCCTTGAGGGCGGGCGGGGAGGCGTCTATCAGTTGCGTGGCGCCCTCGGTGTCCACTGGCGCGATCGCCGGCTCCGACATCTCGCTGACCGCCTCGGCCACCTTCTGCCCGAACGCCGCTGCGTCGGAGCATCGGTCCCCCGGCATCCGCTGGAGCCCCCAGTCGATGAGTTCCTGCAGTTTTGGTGGGAAGTTCGCCTCCGGCACCGCGTCGTTCAGGGGAAGCGGGTCGTCGGTGAGGCGCTTGATCATGATCTCCTGGGCCGTGTCCGCTTGGAAGGGCAGCGTGTTGGTGAGGGTCCGGTACAACACGAGCGCAAGGGAGTAGAGATCACTGCGCCCATCGAGCTGGTCACCCGAGAGCTGCTCAGGGCTCATGTACTCGGGCGTGCCCACGACCAGTCCAGTGCGTGTCACCTGCTGACTCTCGTCGGTCCCCACGGCCTTCGCAATCCCGAAATCAACGACTTTTACCATGTCTGCGCTGTCACGTCCTGTGGTGACCATGACGTTGTCTGGCTTCAGGTCCCGGTGCACGAGACCTAGCTCGTGCGCGGCGGCCAGCGCGTCGGCTACTTGGGTGATGATCTTGGCGGCCCGCCGGGGTGGGAGGGCACCCTCACGATCCAACACCTGGGTCAGCGACTCGCCCGGAATGAACTCCATCGCGAGGTAGATGAGACCTTCGGTGGTTTCGCCGAAGTCATAGATGGCACAGACGTTCGGGTGATTGATGCGTGAGGCGTTGGCAGCTTCGCGGTTGAATCGCGCAATGGCATCCGGGTCGTTGGCCATGGACTTGCTCATGACCTTGATGGCGCTCTTGCGACCCATCTTGACGTGCTCGCCGAGGTAGACCGTGCCCATGCCTCCCTCGCCGAGCTTCTCCTTTATGTGGTAGCGGTCGGCAACGACGGTGTCGATCAGTTCGTCAGGTCCACCGGCGGAACGCAGTGCCGTCCCGTCCTTCTGACAGAACATGATTTCGTCGGGCCACTCCTGGCCGCAGGTGGTGCAAACCCTCACTAGATCTCCACTCGGAGCATCCGGTCGCCCACCAGGATCCTGGATCCGTCCCCCAATTCCACGTCGTCCCTTACGGCGATAGCGACACCGTTACGGCTGCCGGCGTCGACGATCACAAAATCGGCGTCTTCGGACCGAATCTGTGCATGCAGTCCGCTCAAAGAGGGATCGAAACCGAAAAGCCAGTCGCCTTCGTCACGGCCGATCGTGATGTTTCGGCCGGGCGAGAGGTGAATGATGTCACGTTCGCTCCCATCGCTTCTGAGCTGTGTTAGGAGGGCAATGTCGGCGCTGGGAACCAGACTACCCATGCGGCGCGTCTGGTCGGCCTCAGGCGGGTTTGGCCCCGGGTATCCGAGGCGGCGAAAACGGATGACCTGCGAGCCGATCAGCACCAGGTCGCCGTCCCTCAATCGGTGGGGGGCTTCCAGGAAGTGCCACGTGCGGTTTCGGCTGCCGAGGTCCTGAACCGTCAAGCGGCCATCCACGAAGTTCAGCAAGGCGTGGCGGGGAGAGAGGAACAGGTCGTCGGGGAATTCGATGTCAGCGCCCTGCCGCCCTATGGTCGTTTGGCGTCCGGCAAGCCGATGCTCACCGATGGTGGACCCTGTTTCGTCGAGAACCACGATCCGGATCGCCTGCTGGGCCTTATCGCCCTGGAAGGACGAACGCTGCCGATGGGCGCCCGGCTCCAGGCCGTATCCACACGCGGGACAGAATTGGGCCGTCTGAGCAGCAGGCGTTGAGCATCTCGCGCACGTCTTCCCCGCCGTCTCGCCGGCCACCTGGGTGCCACAGCCGGGGCAGAACGGCATGCCCGCCACCAGTGGTGTCTCGCAGACAGTACACTGAGGGGCGGCGCCCGGTCCGGATGCTGGGCTCGCCATCACCGGAACCCCCGGGCTCCTCGGATCCGGTGCTGGCCTGTCAACCCTTTGAGATTGGGGCTCATGGTGTGTCCCGACGGTGCAGGCGGTAAGGCCCCGTGCCGACGGGGACGGGGCCAACGTAGCCCATTGAGAAAGCTTAGCTTCCATGACCTTGAGGCGACCCACGAAAGCTGGCGGTGGCATGGGGCCCGCCTGCGAGGCCCGGCGCGGCCCCGGCGAACCGGGTGAAATCGAGACTGATGTGTGACCAAATGGAATGGTCGACGCGACTGTTATGGCACCGCTCAGGGGCACCATTTTTGCCCCTTTGCGCGATGCAACGATCGAGGCGAGTTGCAACGGTCGTGTTCGTGTGTGCGCTGTGCGCTTGACACCGTCTTACCAGGTGTCCAGAGTTAGCCAGCTACCTCGGAGTGTTCATGTACTGCTCCCGGTGCGGCAAAGAAGTCGCAAACGACACTAATTACTGCCCTTCGTGTGGCCTCGACATTGCCGGGACCACGCCGATGGCGGCAATGAGTGATGCGTTAGACCCGACTCAGCCCACCGACCAAGACATCGTCCAACAGGCGCTGGAAGAGGACTACGAGGTGATGGGCGAACTCGGTCGCGGCGGCATGGCGATCGTGTACAAGGCGCTGGAGAAGACACTCGACCGCGAGGTGGCCGTCAAGGTCCTGCCGTTCTCGCTCGCACACGACGATGAGTTTGTCGAGCGATTCGAGCGTGAAGCTCGGACGGCGGCCAAGCTCGAACATCCCAACATCATTCCCATCTATCGCGTCGGCAAATCGGGAAACGTCATCTATTTCGTGATGAAGTTTCTCCGCGAGAAATCGCTGTCCGAGGTAATAGAGGAGCGGGGTAAGCTCGAGCCCAGGGAGATCCGCAAACTACTCAGCGAGTGCGCGAGTGCGTTGGGATACGCCAACAAACACGGCATCGTGCACCGGGATATCAAGCCGGACAACATCATGTTCAATGAGGCGGGACAAGCGGTGCTGACGGACTTTGGCATCGCCAAAGCCGCCACTGGAACCCGGCTCACCGGGACCGGCATGGCAATCGGTACTCCCTATTACATGAGTCCCGAACAAGCTCGCGCCCAATCCCTCGATGGACGAAGTGACCTGTACTCGCTGGGTGTGGTAGCCTACCAGTGTCTGATGGGTTCGGTGCCGTTTGATGGGGATGATGCGTTTGCCATCAGTTACAAACACATCATGGAGGAGTTGCCGACACCGGTCCTCGACAGCACAGAGCAGTATGCTCTGTTCCGCGTCATCAACAAAATGATGGCTAAGAACGCCAATGACCGGTACCAGACAGCGGAAGAACTGATCGAGGTCTTGGAAGGAAGGGAATCGGCTGCGG
>JBDHDY010000029.1:0-24056 GCA_039591275.1 Gemmatimonadota bacterium
TTGACGCCATGCATGTTCTTGCATTGGACCCTCGAAAGGTCGGCCCGCGCTCTGACGTCGCGATTTTCGTGCCGCCAAACCCTCCTCTGGTTGGCGCGCGAGGAGTCAGCGCACAGGCCGACCGGTCCTGTGAGGGTGTTGTTGGGGCCGCGGCGTAGCTGCCGCGCTGGTGAGAGCCCTCCCCGCACTGAATGTATTATGATAGTAGTACAATGGACAATGCAGCGTGTCGTAGGACCATTGTGTGCTTCGCCTCTGCCCGAGGATTGCCGGTCGCCCCCCCCCCGCTTGCGATTCGACCTGTCTCACCGTAGCCTCTAGCAGCGATCACCTGCGGAGGAATACTCATGTCAGACACCACGACGCGGCGCGCGGCGCGGGCGAGCCTCGAAGAGAGCCATCCTCTGGTGGAAGATGGGGGCGGCATCGTGGTCATCCGAGGGAGCGAGATCTTCCGGGACTGGAACGGCATCCGATACAAAGCCGGGATGTCATCCAGGAACGTGGGATCCAAGATGCTTTCCATGAACGTGGCCACCATTCCTCCGGGCGGGGTCGCCGGAGCCCACATCCACGTCGACTTCGAGGTGATGCTGTACATCCTCGAGGGACGAGTGCGGCATGAATTCGGTTCGGGTCTGAAGAAGGTCGTTGAGAATAAGGCCGGCGACTTCATCTTCATCGAGCCTGGAGTACCGCACGAGGTCTTCAACCTGAGCGACACCGAGCCTGTGGTGGCCGTGGTCGCCCGGTCGGATCCGGACGAGTGGGAGCACATTGTTCCGTACCATCGGAAAGGTACGGAGTAGGGAGTGAACCGGGCGGTGGGGCATAGGCAGGGTGAAGTGTAGCAGTAGTCGGAGGTCAGTGGCCAGATGTAATAAGGAGGCTGTGCGAAAGCCATCGGAACCGGCCTTGCCGCCGCGGCTATTCTCTTGGTGATTCCCCATGCCCAGGACCACAGCATCCCCTCCATCGATTCGCAGGTCGTATTCCTTTATTACAGCGATTTGGATGAGGCGGAGCCGCGGATTTCACGGAAGACGACGGATAAAGGCGGATGAACAGGGAGAATTGAGAAGGGCCATAGATCAGCGCAGATAGATCCGATGTGGTGTTGACATGAAGGATTTGGTCTCGGAGGAGTTATGAGAAGGACGTCGTTGAATCGAATGACAAAGATCAGCTTGCATGCTGCGCTGTTGGTGCTAGCCTCGGCCACTGGGTGGGAGCTGCAGGGCCAGGAACTGGCGCAGGGGCCGTTTGACCGCATGGTTGTTCGAGGCGTAACGGTGATCGATGGCACCGGTGCGCCGCCAGCCGGTCCCATGGACATCGTTGTCGAGAACGGCAGGATCAGCTCGGTGCGCCTCGTGGGCGATGATTTCGGGCGAATCGATGAAGCCTCCCGTCCTGCGCCCGGGGAATTCGATTTGGATGCCAACGGCATGTACCTAATGCCGGGTTTCACAGATGCCCACGTGCACATCGGCCGGGACCAAACGACGGGCTTGCCGGTCAAGTACGTCTACTATCTCTGGTTGGGAAGTGGTGTGACGACGGTGCTGGAAGCAGGAAGCGGCAGAGGATTGGAGTGGACTGTTGCGCAGCGGGACTCGAGCGCCCGCCACGAAATAATCGCGCCACGCATTCTCTCCTATGTACGACCCGGCATGAGTTTCGACAAACCCGTGACTACCCCTGAGAGTGCGAGAGAGTGGGTGCGGGCTGTGGCGCAGCAGGGCGTTGACGGCCTCAAGCTCGGTGCCCATCCACCTAAGATCATGCAAGCGTTGATCGACGAGGCTCACCAGCAGGGTCTCTTGACCACCGCGCATCTCGGCCAAAACGGTGTCACTAGGATGAATGTGGTCGATGCGGCGCGATTGGGTTTGGACCATCAGCAACACTGGTATGGTTTGGCGGAGGCCATGTTGGTGGACCGAAGTATCCCCGACTGGCAGTACGATCACAATCACAACAACGAAGAAATTAGATTCGCCGACGCCGGGAAATTCTGGAGCCAGGCGGCCGAGCCCGGGTCTGAACAGTGGAACGACGTGATGGACGAATTGTTGGAACTCGACTTCACCCTCATACCCACCATGTCCGTGTACGAACGGAACCGAGATCTTTCGCGGGTCAAGTTCTCAGAGTGGCATGAGGAGTACGCATCGCCCATGATCCGTCAGTCCTGGAACCCCGATCCCGGACGGCATGGGTCCCGCTACTATCACTGGACCACCGATTACGAAGCCAACTGGTACCACATGTTCTACAAGTGGCAGCAGTTCCTAGATGAGTACAAGGATCGTGGTGGACGCGTGGCGACCGGTGCCGACGAAGGCAATGCGTTTCACCTATACGGGTTTGGCTATCTCCGCGAGTTCGAGTTGCTGCAACAGGCGGGGTTTCATCCGCTCGAGGTCGTGCGTGCGGCCACTATGCACTCGGCGGAGGCAATCGGTTTGGCCGACCACCTCGGTACGGTTGAACCCGGAAAGATTGCCGACTTCGTAATCGTGGAAGAGAACCCGCTCGAGAACTTCAAGGTGCTCTACGCGACAGGAGCGGAGAAGTACGATGCGGCGACCGGCGAACTCAGGCGCGTCGGAGGTGTGCGCTTCACGATCAAGGACGGGATCGTGTACGACGCCAAGGGCCTCATGGCACAGATCAACGCTGAAACAAGCTGATAAACGCTGGTATGATGGCCGCGTCCAAAAGAGGGCGCGGCTTTTCATTGTCGTGACGTCGAGCTTGGAATCGCCGCACGCCTGTCCTCTTGAGTAGTCATTGGACTCCCATCTGCCGCCCCGGGAGCGGTCATGCAATGACCATCCTGAGCTGCCCTGCCAGTGATGTTGATCTCACGCGAGCGCAAAGAACATTGCTTTCAGCCGTTTAACACAGTGTCAGATGTCGCGTACGGCTAACTGGGAGGCGTCATGCGTGAAAATCAACTTAGGTTCGTTATACTCGTGACGTTGCTGACGGTCACGAGTTGTGGGCGAGGGAATGGCCCGACCGGCACGGATGGTGCCGAAATCCGCATGCAGGTGCTCGTTGGAAATGATCAGATCGCTTTTCCCCACACCGAACTGCCGACCGGCCTGACCGTACAGGCCGTGGACGCGAATGGCGGTCCGCTGCACAAGCCCGGCGTTCCGGTCAGTTGGACCGTACGCTCCGGCGGGGGCGAAGTATCACCCGCCTCCTCCGACACGGACGAACGAGGCCGGGCTTCGGCTCGATGGGTCCTCGGACCGAACGAGGGAGAGCAGACCGTCGCAGCCGCTAGCCCAAGCGGGCAGGTGGTAACATTCGCAGCGCGGGCAGCTCTTCCTGGTCCCATTGCTTTCGTCTCAAACACAACCTGTACTCTTGTTGGCGGTAGGCTCTTTGTCATCAATCCGGACGGAACAGACGCCGTTCCTGTGACGTCGGGCTGCAATGTTCCCACTCTTGCCGAGCACAAGGTCGACTGGTCTCCAGACGGTACTCAGCTTGCCTTCGTGCGGCGTGACGAGAGCAGAAATCTGCAGATATCGGTCATCGATGACACCGGCACCGCGGAGCGCCAGCTTACGTCCGGCGCTTCGGGATCCAGACACCCTGACTGGTCACCTGATGGTACCCGCATCGCCTATACGGTTCAAGAAAGTTCCTCGACCTGTCCAGAGCCCAACTCGAACATCTTTGTTATGGACGTCAGCGAGGGTGATCGACAACGCCTTACTGAAGGCTGCGGTGAGGGAAACAGAATGCCTGACTGGTCTCCAGACGGGACTCGTATTCTGTTCACGTCGGAACGTTCAGGCGCCGCCCAGTTGTACGTTATGCAGGCGGACGGGACGGGGGAGACTAAGCTCGCTGACGGAGAAGCCTCCTATGCCAAGTGGTCTCCCGACGGCGAACGCATCGCGTTTGTTCGTGGGGCCGAAGTCTGGGTCATGGACGCCGACGGGTCGGACCAAACGGTGGTTTACGACCGGTCGCAGTGGTTCGTGACGGGCCCCGAGTGGTCCCCCGACGGGTCGCGCATCATCTTCACCGATGGAGAACGATTGTTGGGAACGGGAACGGCCGAAGATGAAGTGCTCATACTCGACCTAGCTACTCGTACGGTGGTGAGCCTCACCAAATTTCTGGGGGCTAACATCAATTGTTGCGCATCGTGGCGCCGTTGAAAGCTGCGGTGCCGGTCCGTGGAAACTCGGACCCACCTCGTGTTACCAGCGAGAAGCCGTGGATCAGGTTCATCGACCGGCAGCATCGGGCTTTAGCGCGGTGTTCCAGGGCTGATCTATCTCAACCGTCAAGATGAAGGTGCGGTAGAGGTGTGAAGGAGGATCTTCGCTGCTTGCTCCACAGCGAAGATCCCCCCCCGTGCTCCATCGTTAGAAGGCCCTAAGATCGCCAGCCTCAGCATGCGCGCACACGCAACAACAAGACACCGCCAGCTGCAGCGGCTGTTACGCTCGACTTGCGTGTTGCCATGCACGTCCCCCTCACCAAGCCCCATATATGCGGTAGTAACATGTGGATCCGAACGAGATTGGACCCGCTGTTCTGCAGCATCATGACTCCCGATAGGTCCGGCGGTAGGGAAGCACGATGTTGAACGCACAAACCGTCCGATCATTCTGCCGTTCGAAAGGCCGCGATCCTAGGCAGAATAACGTTTGTCTCCGTGGCGGCATCAGCGTGAATGCATCCGAAGATCACAGGTCGGCCATGCTCTTTCACTCACGAGCACGCCTATTCTGGCTTGACGTCGTATGCTAGATCCACGTGGAGGAGCAGTACGACCACCGACCCGTCCGCCCGATGATGCTCACAGGACCCCACGTTGTGGGGATAGGGCTGGGTCCTGACGTGGAACAGTTCACCAGCCCGCTCCACCTCCAGCGAATCGGATCCCGGCTCCCTCGCCGAGTTGAACACGAACGGCCGCCCGACTGCGGCTCCGTCAGGCGCCACATCCATACAGTATAGGAGATTGAACCCGTTGCCGCGTCTCTCCGGCGGTCCGTCCCCAACGGCGGTCAAGTTGCTGATCGACGTTTTTCTCAGATTGTCCTCCCCCAGCTCCAGCGGAGGATCCGTGGCGGTCGTGTCTATTGGATCAGCGTTCTCGCTGTCGATGTAGTCTTGAAGCGGGACATCCAGTGAGTCGTCTGGTGAGAGGTGAACCGTCGCCGAACTGAGATCGAACCACGCCTGCCGGGGAAAATCAGGACAGTCTCTCTCGAGGTCTCGCAGTTCTTTTCTGTTAAGGGTGTTGGACCTGGGCCTGAAGTCGAAGAAGTCGGTCTCATCCCCGCTTAAGAAGCTCAGAAGCGCCTTCACACCGCACTGGCCACCCACGTATTCACCAGTGTTGAGGCCATCCCCGAGGAGCATGTTCGACACGCCCGGCCGAACCTCAGTCGGGATCACGACGCTCATCTCGACAGGATCGGCTGGCTT
This sequence comes from Gemmatimonadota bacterium, assembly GCA_039591275.1. Lineage (GTDB taxonomy): Bacteria > Gemmatimonadota > Gemmatimonadetes > Gemmatimonadales > GWC2-71-9 > JBDHDY01. The sequence continues at coordinate 5,473 of JBDHDY010000029.1, forward strand.
GCCCCCCTTCTCCGTCACCGCAAACAGATTCGCGCCAATCCCCTTTTTCCCAGGCCCAGACAGGAACACTTCGGCATCGTAGAGATCCACCACGGCGTCAGTCGCGATCGTGATGTTAGCGATCACTTCCTTGGAGCTCACAAATGTCGTTGAGATGGTCCTAACACTGTCCGTCGGGACACCGTCGAGGGTAAACGTGACCACGGCCGTCTCATCGAATCCTGATCCGAGCACACGCACGTCCAGGGTCGTGTCCTGCGGCGCCGAGGGCGGATCGACCTCGTTGACTTTGGGTCCAGGGCCTCCGCCCCCACCCTTTGCCAGCTCGACGCCCGTAACAGTGGGCCCGGTGGTCTGCTGGTCTACGCAGGCGAGGACGCCTACCATCCCGATGAGGACGACGCTCCCGATACGGACGAGATTGGACGCGCTTTGCTGCAGCATGATGACTCCCAGTGGATGCCGGTGGTTCGCGAAGCACTATGTTGAACGGACAGCCTGTCCGATTCTTGCGCGTCTTCTATCTGCTGCCTTGGCCCGCGAGCTGATACGCCGCCCAGTAGTAAGGGGAGCTGTAGCGCTCGTGCAACATCATGGAGCGCTGAGCTTGGGCGAGCGCCGTTGCGGGCTCTGCGCTCTTCAACGCGTTGTAGAACCCCTTGGCAAACACCGCTGCTCCTGCATCGTCGATCCGCCACAGCGTGGCCACGACATTAGGTGCTCCTGCATAGAGCAGTGCCTGCGCCAACGTCGTGTAATCCTCGCCCCGCACGAATCCCGTGGACCACGCTACACCCAGTCCTGTCTCGCAGCCTGAGAGAAAAACCAAGGGACTACGAATGGAGAGACCGAGGATCTCGTGAACCTCGAGGCGGCCGTCGTCGTCGCTTTGGCTACGCCTGCCACCTGCAAGCTCGACCCGTGAGAACATGGGGCTTCGTGCGTTGAGGATGCCGTGGGTTGCCACGTGAACGATCTGATCATCGGCAAGCGCACTCCGGAGTCTACCCTCCGTTGCACGGCGGCCCACGTGTGAACGCCCACCATCGAGCGCGTCGCGCACCGCCTCCGCTTCGACTTCGGTAGCCGGAAGGTCCTCGGGGAGCGGGGCGAACACTGTGGCTCGAAGCTCGCCGTCCAGCTGAGATCCAACGCGTTGCTCTGGCTGCCGCAATAGTGGTAGCGCGCGAGCAGATGGAAGGTTGGTCAACACGTAGTCCTCGGCGAAGTACCGGCCGGTCGTTCCATCTTGAAGTGCCGCGAATGGCAGGTAAGTCAGCACACCGTGTGGGACGATGAACACGCGCTTCGTGCCATCGATCACGTTGCCCCGTAACACCGGTTCCAGCAGCACTCCGTGTAACGGCCGCAACACGCCTCTGAGCCCATCTGGTGCAGGCTTGGGATCGTCCAGGAGATCCCGGGCCAGACGTACGCGATGCGCGAGACTCCGTTCCGTCACGGGCACAGTGGACATGTGCAGCTCTGTGGGAGTGACAACAAAGAGGATCAGCTGCTCTGACGTGACCAGGTACTCGAGCAAAGCCTCGTCGGCTCGCAAAGCCTGCTGAACGTCATCGGCCCGGATGCTGTGGTGGCCCAACAATGCCGTGCGGGGTCCACCCAACTCGACGGCACGCACGACAAGAGCCTCGTATTCAATTCGTGCGGCCCCGAGGAGCCGCTGAATGCGCTCGATCTCCCCTACTAGTGCGCTGTCCCGCTCCTCCGGTGACACTTCCTCAAGGAGATCGAGTTGGGTCACGAGCGCGCCGATCCGCCTCAACAGCCGCTCGCTCTCAACGAGGTTGTCGGTGGGCTTGCCTCGGGCAACACCGTCATCGGTCACCGCCGCCAGCTGTTCGAGGAGGACGCGACCTCGAATGGCGTCCGTTACCTCGAATGCCTCCTGAATCAGTCCTAGCTGATGTAGAACTGTGACGAGATCGGCGTATGCTCTCGCCCGATCGGCCAGGTATCTCGTGCGGAGGCTACCAGAGCCGAATCCGCCCCGCACCCGCTCTACCGCCGCCACCGCACGACGCCCTGCGGCCACTGCAGAATCCAATCTCCCGAGCCGGGCGAGGGCTCGTGCGCGAAGTGCCTCGGCCTCCCACTCCGTGTCGTAGCCTCCACGACGCAAGGCCTGCTCTGCGTCGTCCAACGCGCGGAGCACGCTTCCCGCGTCGCCGGCCTTGTCGGCGATCCGGGCCTCTGCCAGAGCCACCTCCACATGTGCCACGCGGGCCTCCAGCTCCCCGGCAAGGCGCCGCGCCGCCGTCATGTGTACCGACGCCCGACTTGCGTTTCCCAACTCAGCATCGAGCTCGGCCAGCAGCACTATGTCACTGAGTTCGTGAAAGCGGGCACCGGCTCCTTGGTGAATCGTGAGAGCCTGCGCGACGTGACTGCGCGCCAGCTCGGTGTTACCAAGCCACGAGTAGATCTCAGCGGCGTAACGCAGGTCGGCTCCCATTTCCACTGTCAACCCGATCTCCTCGTTAATCGCTCGAGCATCGGAGAAAAGTTGGAGCGCACGTTCATGATTGCCCGCGTCACGGTGGATCTTGGCCAATTCCTCGAGGTTGCTTGCCTCCTCTTGCCTGAGGCCGAGCTCTCGAGTCTGCGCCAGAGCACTGTCCAGCGCGGCGATGGCCAAGCTCGGCTCACCGAGAGCTGCGTACGCCGTGCCCAGCTGGCCCAGTGCGTTTTGCTCTCCCAGCGTGTAGTCGACGGATCGATAGAGGCGGCGCGCTTCGAGCAGGTTTGGAACGGCTCGCTCCGGGTTGCCAACCCACACGTCGAGCATGCCGAGATTGTTCAGGGCGATGCCCTCCAACCGTGCGTTCCCCAGAGCGCGGCTCAGCTCGCGGGCCTCGGCGTAGCCCGTCCTGGCAGCTTCAAACTCGCCAAGGTCGGTTTGAACGAGACCGAGATTGATCACGGCGCTTGCGAGCGCCGCTCGATCCCCAACTGCGCGGGCCGCCTCGGCTGCCTTCGTGTGGTGCCCGATGGCTTCTGTGAGCCGTCCCCGCTGCCACGCGATCAGGCCCAGGCCGTAGTACGATCTCGCCAATTCCTCTTGCGCATTGGCGGCGAGCTGGATCGCTAACGCCGCTTCATAGAGACGCTGAGCCTCGGCATAATCGCCCTCCCAGTACGACGTACGGGCGAGTACGGCCAGGCCTCTAGCCTCGAGAAGTGAATCTCTCGTCTGACGGGCGCGTTCGATGGTTGGGTCTAGGATCGCGCGTGCGCTATCGAACTCCGCCCGCAGGGCGAGCTCTCGGCCAGCCTCCAGTGCAGCATCGCCTTCTGAGTGTGGTGTATCGCCTGGCGAGCACGCGAGCCAGCCAGCCGCGCCGGCGAGGAAGGCGACGAGATGCCACAGGCGTGGCTTCAAGGCGCTATGCGGCACTGGTGGATTCCTGTCGTTGCGGAACGTCCATCGGGCAACAGCGCGTCGACATACCAGAAGTAGTTGACGCCTTGAGCAAGCGCGACGGCTCCAGGCAGCAACAGTATCGAGTCGGTCGTGTTGCCGGTCCAGACTTCGTTACCTGCCGTGTCCAGCACCGCTAAGCTGTATAACACATCCTCGCCGACACTGAGCCAGCCGAATGACAGATCAGCTCGCCGCACGGTCATACCCTGGGATGGTGTCAAGATGTCGATCTGCTGGATTCCCTCGGTGCCGACATCGGCAGCGCGTCGAGTGTCCTCAACAGTCGCGTTGCGAGTCCCATCGGGAGCGAACAACAACAGTCCGGCGAGCACAGCAGCTGCCGCAAGCGACCCCATCGTGTAGAGCCGCCGTTTCAGCCGTCGTGTCTGGAGAATCCGAGTTACCGAGAGCAGTTCGGTTCGACATTCGGTGCAGTCGGCAAGGTGCACCTCGATCTCGGATCGCTCAACTGCCGCAAGCTTGCGGTCGAGGTAGGCCGCAATCTGTTCGCCGTCCACGTGTATATCCCTCTCCCCGTTAGAGCTCATGCATGACTCCATATGGACTGGTCATTGGAGTGTGCGGCTAGGTTTGTAGAACGGACATTGACGGCATTCTTGTGTCGTTCCTTTGGGAACACGTGTTTTGCAGGCTAAGGTGCTGCCTCACGGACACCTTGAACCTCGAGCGATTGCCGCAGCTGGCCCAGAACGGCCTTGAGCTGCCGGTACACGTGAAACTGAGATCGAAAATCCATGATCCGCGTGATCTCCCTGACGGACGCCCCATCCTCGAAGCGAAGTCTCAAGAGCATCCGGTCTCGTGGCGCCAGTTCTAGCAGCGCAGCGTCGAGCATCTTGCGCAGCTCATTGGCTCGGAGGGTGTTTTCCGGATCTGGGTTTGATCGATCTTCAACGGCGGCGATGTCAACCCGCGCGCCGAGAAGGTCGACCAGATCCCGCCTCTCATCTGTCGTGACTTCGCTTGACGTGGGCTTGCCGGTAGAGCGCCGCGATCGCCCGTATCGGGAGCGGGGGTAGTCCACACACAAGCGACGGGCGACCACTACGAGCCACGTCGAGAACATGGTCCGGCCGTCAGAGGCATACTTCCGTAGTCGTCGGAAATCGTCGCTCCGCAGCTGGTCGAGCACGTATGCGAAACGATCCATGATGTCGTCGTAGCCGTTGGCGGACATTTTGGCGGTATGCAGCAACAGCCGGCTGTGGGCCTGAACAAACGCTGCCCATGCCTGATCTCGGGATTCCGAATCGGGGGCGTCTAGGAGACGGCTCAATTGTGGTAGGTGTTGCACTGCCATCCTACCGCCGGGCTCAGTCCAAAAAGACCCGCGGACAAGGCGGGGTACCGAAGAGGTCTCGACAACGTATCGCCGGCAGTGAGGAGAAGTCAATGTGGAACTGTCCCCTCTGGGCGTTGCTGAGTTCTCCCAGTTGGCCGGGACGCGCAAGAAACTTCTGTTGTGCCGTTTAACATGTTTTTGGGACTGTCAGGCTTTGCTGACGGGTGAACTCGTCACCATCGAGACGCGCCTGTTCGAAGCGTGCTCCTTTGGCCGAGCTCGACGAGGGCAGCGGTCTCAGCGGCTTTGGGTCCGTCCAACGTTTGAGTTGGCGAATCTCGCTCACCGAAGACTCCATTCTTTTCCTTATTGTAGTAGTGCCTCACCACCCTCCTTTGCCTTCAGGCGAACAACAACGTATTACATGTGTATCCATCTGCCGAACCTCTTCGGCCCCGGCCGAAAAGGAGCTCGTCTGTGAGATATGGAGCTGGTCGATCCGTCGTCGGAGAACGTTCGAGATGGCGTGTGCAGCGCTGGACCACCTTGATCGGGTTCAACTGCGTTATTCTCCCGGTCGTCGCGGTGGCGCAGGAACGCTCGCCGCAAGACTCGGTACGTCGCGATTCTACCGAGCGTTTCATTCTGGAGCCGCTGCAGGTGACGGTCACGCGCGCACCGACAGCAGTGACGGATGTGCCCTTTGCAGTTTCGGCTCTTTCCGCGCCCACCGAGCTCGGTCACGCGCGCACCGACAGCAGTGACGGATGTGCCCTTTGCAGTTTCGGCTCTTTCCGCGCCCACCGAGCTCAAGGGTCGGGTGACTGCCGGCTTGGATGAGGTGCTTGCGACGGTGCCGGGTGTCTATGTAGCCAACCGCCACAACCCCTCCCTCGATCAGCGGGTATCGATTCGCGGTTTCGGCTCGCGTTCGGCGTTCGGTGTCCGCGGTGTCAAGATATTGTTGGACGGTGTGCCGCAGACCCTGCCCGACGGCCAGGGACAACTCACCAACGTCGAGCTGTCGTCGGTGGGGGACATCGAGGTGTTACGAGGATCTGCATCGAGTCTCTACGGCAACGCTTCGGGGGGCGTGATAAATCTGAAGACGGCCCCACCTGATCCGACACGGCTAACACCGGTTGCCAGGTTCGTGGCCGGGGCGTACAACACCGTCAAGTGGCGTGCTGGCGTATCCGCGCCGATCGGCCGGGGGACGGTGGCCATCACCGGAGCCCAGACCGTAACCGACGGCTACCGTCAACACAGCGAGGCCGACATGAGGCAGCTCGGCCTCCGGGTCGAGCAGGAAGTAACGCCGGGAACGAGTCTACTGGTGACAGCGCATCTGGCGGACGACCCGGTATTGGATAACCCAGGTTCGTTGACCGGTGAGGAGGTGGCAGCCGATCCCTCGCAGGCCAACGCGCGAAACCTGGCGGCGGACGCCGGCAAGGCGGTCACCCAGGGACAGGTAGGGTTGACTCTCTCGCGGCAATTCGCGACGGGTGGCACGCTGGACCTCACCGTCTTTGGACTCGGTCGAGATCTCGAGAACCCTCTCTCCTTTGCCTACATCTCCATCGACCGCCGCGCGTTTGGATTTCGTGGGTCGGTGACGACACCCTTAGCGATTGGAGATTACCGGCCACGAATGTCGCTCGGCCTCGACTTCCAGCGGCAGCGTGACGATCGCATGAACTGGAATCCCGATCGCACCGAGATCACCCTCGACCAACTCGAGCGCGTCATAGAGCTTGGCCCCTTTATTCAAGTTGCAGTGGACCTCGCACCTCGGGTCACCCTGACGCTAGGGTCGCGCTTCGATCGTGTGTCGTTCCGCGCGAATGACCGTTTTCTGGACGACGGCGACGACTCGGGGGAGCGAATCATGTCCGCATGGTCGGGCTCGGCAGGCTTGGTGATCCGTTCGACCGAGGCGTTACAGCCCTACGCGAGCGTGAGCACGTCGTTCGAGACGCCGACGACGACGGAGCTCGTGAACCGCCCCACGGGCACGGGTGGATTCAATCCCGAGCTCGATCCCCAAAAGGCGACAAACGTCGAACTGGGATTCCGCGGCCGCCACGAGAACATCTTCAGATATTCGGCTGCGGTGTTTCAAGCGAACGTGCGGGACGAGTTGATCTCCTTCGAGGTCCCAACTGTGCCAGGGCGAAGTTTTTTCCAAAACGCCGGATCCGCCCGCCACCGCGGAGTTGAGTTGGAAACGATCGCGCAACCGGTGCCGGGTATCACCGTCATAACGTCGTACACGTTGGCGGACTATCGTTTCACTGATTTCGCAACCGAGGACGGTGCGTTCGATGGCAATCATCTCCCTGGTGTGCCGCGCCACAATCTACACGCATCGCTCAGGTTGGAGGCGCGGTCTGGGCTCTGGATCGCGAGCGACAATACGTTCTCATCTTCGTACTATGTGGACGATGCCAATACGGCAGAGAACGAATCGTGGTTCGTGAGCAGCCTTCGCGGCGGCTGGGAAGGGGTCGTCGGAGGGTGGAGAGTTGCGCCGTTTGCCGGCGTGCTCAACCTGTTCGGCGACCGCTACGTGGGGTCGGTCGTGGTCAACGCAGGGTTCGGCCGGTACTTCGAGCCGGCGCCGCCCCGCAATGCATATTTGGGAATAGAGCTCACTCCGCAGTAGGTGGGGCTTGGGGCTTGGGGCTTAGGGCTTGGGGCTTGGGGGCTTCGCAGTGACAGACCATTCGGGGTTCTCTAGGTGCCTGACACAACTAACAACTAATTACTAACAACTAACAACTAGGAACCGCCGGCAGCTGATCGCCGGCAGCTGGCAGCCTGGGTGGTGTAGGGTGGAAGGGCTAGTGCCGGAACTGCCGCTGCCCCGTCATGACCATGGTGATGTCGTGCTTGTCTGCCGCCTGGATTACTTCCTCGTCCCGCTTGGATCCGCCCGGCTGTATGATCGCCGTGATGCCCGCCTGTGCCGCTTCTTCGACACCGTCCGCGAACGGGAAGAATGCATCCGACGCCAAGACGGCGCCTTTTGGATCGTGCCCTGCCGTGCGCGCCTTGTGTACGGCGAGGAACGATGCGTCGACCCGGCTCATCTGACCGGCTCCGATACCGATCGCGACCTCGTCCTTGGCCAACAGGATGGCGTTGGATTTGACGCCGGCAACAGCCGCCCAGGCGAATCGCATGTCGCACCATTCCGATTCCGACGGCTCGCGTTTGGTCACGACTTTCCAGTCGGATTCATCACGGTTGAATCTGAACCTCTCCTGCACCAGGAAGCCGCCCGTAACGTGCTTGAAGTCCAAGGCTTCCGGAGCAACTCGGAACGGCACTTCGACGATCCGGAGGTTCTTCTTGCGTCGTAACACCTCCATAGCGCCGTCATTGAAGCGCGGTGCCACGACCACCTCAATAAACTGGTCGGCCATCGCTTCGGCGGTGGGTTGGTCCACGATCGTGTTGAACGCCACGACCGATCCGAAGGCTGAGATCGGATCGGTCGCGAGCGCGCTGCGATACACGGTCTCGGCCGCGGACCCCACGGCTATGCCACATGGCGTCGTGTGCTTCATGATTGCGCACGCCGGCTGATCCGGCCACGGTGACACGGCATAGACACCGCCCTCGATGTCCAGGAGGTTGTTGAACGAGAGCTCCTTCCCGTGCAACTGATGCATCTTGCTCACGCCCACCAGCTCGTGAGTGGTATAGAGCGCGGCTCGCTGATCAGGATTCTCTCCGTACCGCAGAGACTGTAAGCGTTTGAACGCCATCCCAAACACGGACGGAAGGATGTCGTCTGAACGATCGAGGTATTCGGCGATGGCCACATCGTACAGCGCCGTATGATTGAACACTTTGGCCGCAAGCTCGCGACGGAACTCGATCCGCGCGGCATCATTGCGGAGTGCTGTGAGAACTCGATGGTAGTCTCTAGGATCCACAACAGGCAGAACGAACTCATGGTTCTTCGCCGCCGCCCGCAGCATGGTAGGTCCGCCGATGTCGATCTGCTCGATGGCGTCCGCCATTGTGGATTTCGGGTTCGCTACGGTTTCACGGAACGGATAGAGATTGACGGCCACGAGGTCGATGGGCCCGAACCCATGCTCCGCCAGCGCCTCCATGTGGTACTGAATGTCACGGCGGGCAAGGACCGCCGCGTGCACGGCGGGGTGAAGGGTTTTCACCCGACCGTCCAAGATCTCCGGGAAACCGGTCACCTTTTCGATCGGCGTGACGACGATGCCCTCTTCAGCGAGCGCTCGTGCCGTACCCCCCGTCGAGAGGATTTCCCAGCCGAGCTCGCTCAACGCGCGGGTAAACTCCACTACACCGCGTTTATCCCAAACCGAGATCAATGCTCGTGACACGACATCCCTCTCCGCGTTCCTAGCGTTTCACAATCGCCTCATCGGGCGTTCAGGAGATCGGCAGTCTCCGGCGGACCTTCCGCCAGCCCAAAGGCCTGATTCCCGCAGCGCAGGCTGACGACGCGGCCCTCGCGGGCAGCCGCCTCCACGACGGCGGGGAGAAGTCTGTGCTCGACCGGGTGGATTCGGGCGGCCAGTGACTCGGGCGTGTCGCCAGCGGCGACTGGCACCGGCCATTGCGCCACAATTGGGCCTTTGTCGTATTCCTCTGACACGATGTGCACCGTAACCCCGGTTACCGTGGCCCCTGAATCGAGCACCGCCTGGTGTACCCGCGACCCGTACATCCCCTTACCCCCGAATGACGGCAGCAGAGCGGGGTGCAGGTTGATCATCATGTCCCTGAAGGCCCGCACCACCTCGGCCGGCACTAGCCTAAGATACCCCGCGAGAACCACGAGGTCGGTCTCGGCCTCGCGCAGCACGCCGAGCATTGCGGCAGCGTCGCTCGGATCGGACAGGACGTGCGTAGGGACGCCGGCGGCCCTGGCACGGTCCAAAGCGCCCGCAGAACTCTTGTCGCTCACTACGAGGATAACCCGGGCGCCTTCAGGCGAGCGGAGCGAATCGAGCAGCGCCTGCAGGTTGCTGCCGCTGCCAGATGCCAGAACAGCGACGCGCATGTCGCGTTACGTCCTTCGAGCCGCGGCTCCCGCGGAGCCACGGACAGCGACCGTCGCCGACGACGGCGTTCTCACTAGCGGTTCTCCAGGCTGGGCTGGGCAGTTTGCCTGGCCAGCAATCTCGCAACCCAGCCCGGAGTGCACAATGGTGCCCTCCCGTGGGGGGTGCACGAGCTGTCTAGGAGAGAGCTTGGCTCATCGCTGCCATGACGGCGTCCTGTTCACCTTCGGAGATGGTCCGCGGATCCAGCAAGACTTTGCCCTCTTCCGCCCGGGCGATCACGGGTGGAGTTCCTTGGCGGAGACGGGCGAGGAAGCTGTCCGGGTGGTCAACGGGGACGGCTACCAGGGTGGTCGGTAGGAGAGCGTCGGGAAACGCACCCCCGCCCACTTTGGAGGAGCCGGATTCTGTGGTGGCGCCTTCGATCCCCGATGAGAGCGCTTGGGCTCGCTCTGCGAGGGTCTCAGCATCGACGGTCAGCATCGCCAGCGTGGGAATGTCAGCTAGCGCCGTCTCCCGGTCGCGATAGAGCGAGAGCGTTGCCTCCAGAGCGGCCAGAACGGTCTTGCCAGGGCGAAGCGCGCGGGCGAGGGGGTTGTGGCTCATCCGACTCACCAGCTCTTCCGGGCCCATGATCAGCCCAGCCTGTGGGCCCCCGAGGAGCTTGTCGCCGGAGCAAACCACCACCGCGCCGGCCGCGACGCAGTCGGGTACCACAGGCTCTCCTCGCAGTCCGAATTCGGACAGATCGAACATGAGCCCGCTTCCCACGTCGTGCACTACGGGCACGCCCCGCGGCGACATGGCGGCGACGAGCTCTTCGAGCGATGCCTCGCTGACGAAACCAGACATGGTGAAATTGGAGCGGTGGACCTTGAGCGAGCAGCGGGTATTGGGGCTCACAGCCGCCGTGTAGTCGCCCAATCGGGTTCGGTTGGTTGTCCCGACCTCGACGAGTACGCTGCCGCTCTTCTCCAGGATGGCGGGAATGCGAAAAGCACCCCCGATCTCCACGAGCTCGCCCCGGGATACGATGGTTTCGCCTCCCTCGGCAAGGGTGTTCAGTGCCAGGACCGTGGCGGCAGCCGCGTTCGTGACCACGAGTACCTCCTCGGCGCCGGTCACCTCCCGCAGAACTGCCCGGACATGGTGTTGTCGGGATCCCCGATCTCCCGCCGCGAGATCGTATTCCAGGGTCGTGTAACCTCCGGCGCGCAGAGCGGCCTCCCTTGCCGCTCGGGCCAGTGGTGCGCGTCCGAGGTTGGTGTGCAGCACCACCCCCGTGGCGTTGACGAGTGGGACCAGGGAGGACGCGCTTTTGGCTTGCAGCCGACGCCGGACGTCGGGAAGCCAGCCCTCCGGGGGGGATTCGCTGCCGGCGCGCCGCGCGTCGTCTAACGCTTCCCGGATCGAGTCAAGCACGAGTTGGCGCGGGGCCTCATCTGTCAGGCCATCCTGCTCGGCCTCTGCTAAGAGTCGGTGCACCGCTGGCAGCGCTCGCCTGGAGTCTGTCATGTGGTGTCCCTGGCGGCTGGCGGTGGGGGTTCGGCAGGCGCTTCTGGCAAGACGAGAGGCTGCAGCGACTGTTCCGTCGCTCCCAGGAGGTTGGTGACGGTGGCCTCAACAACGTACCGTGCGCCCGGCACGAGGGGTTCGGCGACAGTGATAACCAAGCTCCGCGTTAGCGCCGGTCGCTGGCGGAGCAGGAGAGACACCCGGCTGGTGTCAGATTCCGCCGTGGCCGCCGTGTCCGCCGGGGTTACTGCCGTATCCGGCGGCGCCACCGGGAGCGTATCTCCTGGGGCGGGGGCGACGACGGTGGTATCCCTCGCGGGCACCGACGTCGTGTCCGGGACGGCGGCGGAGTCCGCGACGATGCTGTCCTGCCGTGCGCTATCGGCCGCGGCGGCGCGCAGCGAATCAAAGACGGACAGTGTCAGGAGATCTTCGACCGCCACGGGTGTCGAGTCCGGTAACGCCCGCACGGAAACGGCATCTGGTCCGGGTAGATCGGTGGAGAGCGACTGGTTGAACTCCACGCCGATGGCCAAGCTGTCGCGAAGCGTGACTTGCGCGATCCGCGGCCCCACAGTGTCGTGCTGGAACGCCCAGAAAATGTGCGTGAATACCGAGTCTAGCATGACCGTTATGGAGTCGAAGGACTCTCGTGGCTCCCGCCGGTCGTTGCTATTTTGGTCCAAGACGGATTGGATGAGGTAGCGCCCCGGCGGGATGGCGTGGAGCTCGAAGTCTCCCAGGCTATCGCTCGATCCGATGTAGGTGAGCGAGTCGGAAACGCGGATGACTTCGATCAACGCGTTTTCGACGATGCGACCTCCCTCCCAATCGATGACCGTCCCGGCGAACCGCGTATCAGGGATTGGTCCTCCGGTGGAGAAGACCACCGTGCGCCCCTCTTCGAGGCGGTTATTGCGCAGGTCGGCAATGCCCGGAAGCATCGAGACTTGATACACAACACTGTCACGCCAACGATCACGTGGTCGGACTGTGAGGCGCTTGCGTTTCCAGGAGACCTTGATCTCGTCGTGCCTTGGTGAGATACGAAACAGCTGCTCGAGCCCGCCCCCGCCAATTTCGCTGATGACTTCGTCGAATTGGAACTCGACATCGTCGCTGAACCCGTCCAGCACCACACCCGAGTCCGGGCTCATCGTAAGAAGGGTGGGTGGGGCGAAGTCGGGCGGGCCGCCGGGAGGTTCCTCCATGGTGGCGCATGCAGCACCCGCCGCCGTCAGCAACCCAGCGAGCGCAACTTTTGTCGCAACGTTTCGCGCTGCTCGCTCCACGCCTGCTCCTTTTCTCGCTCGCGTTCCACCACTGGGGCCGGTGCCCGGGTGATGAACTGGTTGTTGGCGAGCTTGGCCTTTACCGTCGCGAGCTGCTTATCGATCCGATCCGTCTCTGCCGAGAGTCGCTCGCATTCCTTTTCTACGTCAATCGCCTCACCAAGCGGTACGAAAACGGCCGAGCCATCGGGCAGCACAGCGTGAGCCCCGACCTCGCTACCGTCCGGTCCAATGGTTGCCTTGCCTCTGTTCACCGAAAGCCCGGCGACCTTGGCGAGCCGCTCGATCGTCGGCGCTGATGCCGTGAACGCCTCACGCGCCTTATCGTCGGATGGTTCCACGATTGCCGGAACCGACTTCCCAGGCTGTACGCCGTACTCGGCCCTGATACCCCGGACCGCGCCCACAAGGGCCTGCACCCGGCCGAAACGATCTTCGGCCTCTGGGTCGATCAGGTTGGGCTCGGGGGTCGGCCACCCGGCGACGGCGAGGAAACCTCGCGCTTCACCGGGCAGCAAGCTCCACATCTCTTCGGTAATGAACGGCATTACGGGATGCAGCAACCGGAGTGCCGTTGCGAATACGTGCAGCAGCACGCCCCGCGCAACCTCGGTGCCTTCTGCGGCTCCGTACAGCCGTGGCTTCACCTGTTCCACGTACCAGTCGGCCAGCTCGTCCCAGAAGAAGTGATAGATCTCATTGGCCGCTTCGTTCAAGCGGAATCGGTCCTGCAGATCCGTCGTTGCAGCGACAGCTCGCTGCGTCCGAGATAGGATCCACCGGTCGGCGAGTTCCAGTTGCTCGTGGTCCAGCTCGGCGATCGGCGTAGCCGGTCCCTCGAGGTTGGTGAGGATGAATCGGCCCACATTCCAGATCTTGTTGGCGAAGTTCCGTCCCGGTGCGAAACTGGCATCGAGATCGTCGGGATCCAGCAGCACATCGGTCCCAGCTGCACCGCCTGCGATGACGGTGTATCTCAGTGCGTCGGCGCCATAGAGGTGAACTACGTCCATCGGATCGATACCGTTGCCCAACGACTTGGACATCTTACGGTGCTGGATGTCCCGCACGATGCCGTTGAGGTAGACCGTGTCAAAGGGGCGATCACCGAGGAAGTGATATCCGGAGATGATCATCCTGGCGACCCAGAAAAAAATGATGTCCGGCCCCGTGACCAGCGTGTGACCGGGATAGAATCGCTTGAGATCCTCGGTCTCATTCGGCCAGCCCAGCGTGGCAAACGGCCACAGCCACGAGGAAAACCACGTGTCGAGCACATCTGGGTCCTGACGTAGGGCGCCACCACACTGGCAAGCTTCGGGAGTGTCTTCTGACACCGTGATTTGGCCGCACCCTTTACCGTCTTCGGCATCGCAGTACCAGGCCGGAATGCGGTGCCCCCACCAAAGCTGCCGCGAGATGTTCCAGTCGCGGATGTCGGTGAGCCAGTTCTCGTACACCTTGCCCCACCGCTCGGGGATGAACCGAACGGTGCCGTCCCGATACGCTTGGAGCGCGGGTTGGGCGAGCTCCACCATTCGCACGAACCATTGATCCGACAGGCGGGGTTCGACCACCGTCTGGCAGCGGTAGCACTGGCGCACTGCGTGGTGGTAGGGTTCGACTTTCTCCAGCAGTCCCTGCGCCTCCAACTGCGTTAGTAGCTGTGTACGGGCTTCGTCGCGGTCCAGCCCTCGCAATTCCGGTGGGACACGCTCGACGTGGGCCATCTTTCCGTGTTCGTCGATCACAACCGGGTGCTCGAGGTCCGGGTCGAGCTCCCCGGCGATGTCGAAGTCGTTCGCGTCGTGGGCCGGCGTAACCTTGAGCATGCCGGTGCCGAACTCCCGCTCCACATGGGTGCTCACGTCAACCGGTATCGCCACCGAGGTCAGCGGGATCTGCACCAGACGCCCTTTGAGCCCCACGTAATGCTCATCGTCGGGGTGGTGGACCAGGCAGATGTCGCCGAACATCGTCTCGGGTCGTGTCGTGGCCACCGTGAGATGTCCTTCCTGGCCGTCGGCGAAGGGATAGCGGATGTGGTAGAGCTTGGCGTCCCGGTCGTGAAATTCCGCCTCCTCGTCCGAGAGCGAGGTGAGACAGCGGGGACACCAGTGAATTACGCGATGGCCCCGGTAGATGAGTCCCTGATTGTAGAGTGTAACGAAGACCCGCCGTACAGCATGCGAGTAGTCATCGTCGAACGTGAAGCGAGTGCGAGACCAGTCACACGACGCTCCTATCGCCCTTAGCTGGTCGAGGATGGTCCCGCCGGTATCCTTGACGTGTTGCCACACTCTCTCGACGAAGGCCTCGCGGCCCAGATCGTGTCGCGTGCGACCGTCAGCCGCTAGCAGTCTTTCGACCGCGTTCTGCGTGGCGATCCCCGCATGGTCGGTTCCGGGGAGCCAAAGCACCTCGCGGCCCCGCATGCGCTCATATCGTATCAGGACGTCCTGCACGGCATTGTTGAGTCCGTGCCCCATGTGGAGCACTGAGGTCACGTTAGGGGGAGGAATGACGATGACGTATGGCGCCTTGTTCGAGTCACGGTCGGCGGTGAACACGCTGGCGTCCAGCCACCGACGATAGGTGGTTGCCTCCGTGGTCGCCGGGTCGTACTGCGGTGCCAGTTTGGGTGTCGTCATGAATAGTCGTCAGTGGTTCGCCGTGAGCCATTAGCTGCTGAGTGTAGCGGCTGAAGCGAGCGGCTAATGACTTTGTAGATTCAGGTCACTTGGGAGACCGGTCCCTGGCCGTTGTCCGCGGTGTCTTTTCCGTCAACAAGGATGCGGTTCACGACGACATCGGCCCCGGGGACGGCGCGGGCCAGGCGGCCAGCGAGTTCCCGGGTAGCCTCCTCCGGCACATTGCCGGTTAGTTCGACCAAGCCGCCGCCGAGGGCTCGCACTCCGAGGTCGAGGCGACGGGTCGTGGGGTTGCTGCGAAGGGTGGTCAGGAGGTCGCGTTCGAGTTGGTCCGGGTCCTCGTCCTCCGACCGGCCACTTGAGCGCAACCGGCTCACCGCTTGCTGAAACCGATCGGAGTTCACCCGGCCAAAAAGGCCGCCGGAGATCAAGCCCGCCATGAATCCGGCCCCGAGGCCAATGGCCGCCGCGAATGCGATCCCCAGGCTCTGGCTGGCGCTCTGCCTGTGGTGGCTCAGAATTCCTCCCGTGGCACTACCTTATGACATCTGCTAAAATGAATGATTAGAACACTTAAGAATGTACGAACCTTTGGGCTTTATCAACGTATGAATCCTCCTGACGACGACGCGGTCGAGCGCAAGCTGCTCATCCAGTCGATCATTTTCGTAGCGCTGGTATTGCTGGCGCTCGTGCTCTTCTTCGTCTTTGGGGACGATCCGGTGCCCGTGCTCGACGCACAACCGCTCTCCCTTCGCGCAACCCCATGACACAGACGATTGCGCTCACCCTTCCGGACGGAACGGTACGGGAGGTTCCCCATGGCACGACCGCCGGCCAACTGGCCGCGGAGATCGGGCCGGGTTTGGCTCGGGCCGCCCTGGCAGCACGGGTCAACGGCGACGTGTGGGACCTCGATCGGCCCATCGGCACCGACGCCACGCTGGAGATCCTAACGGCCAAGCAAGGGGATGCCCTTACCGTGCTGCGTCATTCCGCGGCCCACATTTTGGCCACCGCGGTACGGCAGCTTTTCCCCGAGGCGAACATCGGCTTTGGCCCCGCTATCGAGGAGGGGTTCTACTACGACTTCGAGGTAGCTCGGCCCTTCACGCCCGAGGACCTCGAGGCCATCGCGGAAAAGATGGCGGAGGTCGTCGAGGCGGATCATCCCTTCGATCGGGAGGAGGTAGATCGCGAAACGGCTCGGGAGCGCTTCAAGGACGATCCCCTGAAGCTCGAGAGACTCGAGGAGTTTGGCGAGGACGAGACAATCTCGGTCTACACGGACGGTCCTTTCGTCGATCTGTGCCGTGGCCCGCATTTGCCGAGCACCCGATGGCTCAAGCACTTCAAGCTGCTTCATGTCGCCGGCGCCTATTGGCGGGGAGACGAGCGCCGTCAGATGCTGCAGCGGATCTATGGGACGGCCTGGTTCGAGAAGAAGGATCTCGAAGACTATATCAGGCGGTTAGAGGAAGCCCGCCGGCGCGACCATCGCTTGCTTGGCAAGCAGCTCGACCTGTTCAGCATCCAGGAGGATATCGGGCCGGGCCTCATCTTGTGGCACCCAAAAGGGGCTACTGTGCAGTTCGAGCTGCGCCGGTACATCGAGGACGAGATTTTGAGGCGGGGCTATGATCTCGTGTATACGCCCCACGTGACGCGGGAGCAGCTGTTTGTGCGGTCGGGGCACTTGCCGCTGTATGAGCAGAACCAGTTTCCGCCGATGGCTGCGGGTGAAGGCGAAGCGGAGGATGTTCGCTATCGGGTCAAACCGATGAACTGCCCGATGCATACCCTCATCTATGCGTCCAAGCAGCGTTCGTATCGCGAGCTCCCCGTTCGCCTCGCTGAAGTGGCGAACGTCTACCGCAACGAGCGATCGGGCACGTTGCATGGGATGTTGCGGGTGCGGGGGCTCACGATGGACGATGCCCATGTCTTCTGCCGCGAAGACCAAATCGAGGACGAGATCTTCGATATGCTGGATCTGGCGGATTCGGTCAACAAGACGTTTGGGCTGGAGTACCGCCTCGATCTTTCGACAAGGCCGTACAAGAAGATCGGCTCGGATGAGGCCTGGGATGTGGCGGAGGCGGCGCTCGAGCGGGCGTTGCAGCGTGGCAAACTCACGTACGGAATAGACCGTGCCGGTGGCGCATTTTACGGACCGAAGATCGACGTCAAGATCCGTGATGCCATTGGCCGGGAGTGGCAGGGGGCCACCATCCAGCTTGACTATCAACTACCCGAGCGCTTCGATCTGGAATACGTGGGGTCGGACAACAAGACTCATCGGCCTGTCATGATCCATCGTGCCATTTACGGTACGATGGAGCGATTTGTCGGGATGCTCATCGAGCATTTTGCCGGTGCGTTCCCGACATGGCTCTCGCCGGAACAGGTGAGGGTCATCCCGATCACTGACGAGCAGCGGGATGCGGCGGCGGAGATTCGGGATCTGCTTCGCCAGCATCGGGTGCGTGCCGAGCTCGACGATCGCAGTGACACGCTGAACTACCGCGTTCGCGACGCCGAGTTGACGAAGGTTCCGTTCATGGCCGTGATAGGGAAACGGGAGGTGGAGCAGGGGACTGTTGCAGTTCGTGTCAGAGGTACCGGCAAAAAGCAAGAGGTTATGCCCACCGACGAATTTCTGGCGCGCGTGGTGCAACAGATACGCGACCGCTCGCTTCGGCCATCTGTTTCCCCGTAAGGTAGCTGTGCCAGTAGTTGAGAGGGGTGGTACTCACCGCTAACTTCCGAGCAGGGGGTGGACGGGGTAGTGGTGTGGCGGGTAGGGAGACACCCCGGTGTAACGGATTCCTCGTCATATCTGAAAGAATGGCTCTTACCATTCTCTCTCAACGGAAAAGAGTGAACCTTGGCAGATAGCCAAACGACTCCTGTGTTGCTGAGCGCCACGAGAACTGCGATTGGCCGCTACCTAGGTGGTCTCTCATCGCTCAAGGCGCCTCAACTCGGCGCCATAGTAGTGCGGGAAGCAGTGAACCGCGCCGGAGTGGATCCAGCGGTGGTCGATGAAGTGATCATGGGCCATGTGCTGCAGGGTGGGGCCGGACAGGCGCCCGCTAGGCAGGCTGCGATCGGCGGTGGTATTCCCGGTACCGTCCCCGCGATGACCATCAACAAGGTGTGCGGTTCCGGCCTCAAAGCCGTCATGCTCGGCTCCCAAGCGATCAAAGCCGGCGACGCCGAGTGCGTCGTGGCAGGTGGGATGGAATCGATGTCCACCGCGCCGCACTATGTGTACGGCATGCGCGGCGGCGTCAAGTTCGGTAACCAAGAGCTCGT
>JBDHDY010000030.1:0-20951 GCA_039591275.1 Gemmatimonadota bacterium
GTCACAGCATGGGCGGGCGATGAAGACACCCACCGCTTTCTCGAGCAAACCGGCCAGCCTGTGCTCCAAAAACCCGTAGAAGTTAACGACCTGCTGGGTATTGTCCGCCGGATGATGGACGGGAGAGCGTAACTCGCCGGATCTTGGTAAATTTCTCCATCGACCATTTGATAGAAAAGTTGAGAGCCCTCGGGCGTCCGCCGCTGGTGCTCCGGAGTTTGGGAATCGTGGACTACCTCAAGACCGTTGAGATGTGGGAGCACGTGCTTGCAACCAAGGCTCCCGATCGGGAACTCCTCCTGCTGAAGTTGAGTCCCATCTGTCGCTCAAGTCGCATTGTCGAGCGAGAGTTCGACCGCTGGTATGAATCGCTCGGAGAGGGGTCGGGTCCAGTCGCCTACAAGCTGGACGTAGTGGCAGCCAAGGAATTGAGCCGGCACATTGCCGACAAGTTGGAGGTCAGGCACCAGTCACCTCAAGCAATCTGGTTGGACCGTAAGCTGAGTGTAAAATGGCATGCGAGTCATCACGCGATTTCGGAGAAGCACCTGAATGCACAACTTCACCCGACGCTAACGGAACAGGCCTGAGGGTTTTCTGGCCCACCGCCGCTTCACACTCCCCACGCCGTCTGTCCCTCCGTCAACAGCCCGTGACCGCACAGCCCCCGTCGAGTAGATTTACGCCGCGCTAGGCTCCGCGAGGAGTATCTCAATTCTCTATAGACGACTGGGTCGATCTGCGATTCAGTCTGCCCCGTTAGGAAGCAGCGATGGTCTCTCAGCAAGTAAATCCGAAGACCCTGTCAGTCTGGAAACACCACTTACATGATGAAGCGGACGCCGCGTTCCTCTACCGAGCCCTCGCGGGGCTGGAGCCCAACACGAAGCGAGCGGACGTTTTCAATCGTCTGGCAGCTGTGGAGGATCGGCACACCGGGCTGTGGCGGAAACTCTTGGCCGAACAGGGTGTCGAGGTCAGTCAACCTCGGGTGTCTTTCAAAGCGCGCTCGATGGCGCGCATTGCCCGCTGGTTCGGACCATCGATTCTGCTCTCAACACTTCTGCGAGAGGAAGGTCAGGAGGTAAAGGGCTACTTAGCTCTCTACCGCAGAAGTGATCCCGGTGAGGCTAAAGAGACGGCACTCGTCTTGGCCAAGGAATCGGCCGAGCACGCCGAAACGCTCAGCGGGCTCACCGGCACGACGGGTGAGCCATGGCACAGCACCGAGTCGGGGGGGTTCATTCGCAATGTGGTCTACGGGTTCAACGACGGACTCACGGCGAACTTTGGACTAGTGGCGGGTATGATCGGTGCCTCGGTGGACTCGAGCATCGTGCTCATCACGGGCATCGCCGGTACGATTGCCGATGCCCTTTCCATGGGATCTTCGGGCTATCTCGCCGCCAAGAGCGAGCAGGAGGTGTATGCCCACGAGATCGCTACTGAACGTGAAGAAATCAAGATGATGCCCGAAGTAGAAGAGGAGGAGCTCGCACTGCTGTACGAGGCAAAAGGCATCGAGCCCGGTCGCGCAAGACAGATGGCCAGCGATGTCATGCGGGATCCCGAGCGCGCTCTCGAAGAGAAGGTGAGGGAGGAGCTCAAAATTGGGACAGCCCACACCACGCCCATGAAGGAGGGATGGCTCACCGGCGGCGCCACGGCTGTGGGTGCGTTTATTCCCGTTGCGCCGTTCTTCCTCTTCGACGGCATCACGGCCATCAGCCTTTCCTTCATAGGTGCTATGATCTCCCACTTCGGGGTCGGAGCGGCGCGCAGTTTCTTCACCGGTCGGGGGCTTGTGCGCAGCGGCATGGACATGTTCATCGTGGGACTCGGTGTCGCCGGAGTGGGATATTTGGTGGGTGAGCTGGTGGCGGGGTGGCTGTAACCGAGCCCTCTACACAACCTTTACAAATACTGTGTGGGGGAGGGGCGGCGGCCTTCTCATTTCTCACCTTTCACCTCTCACTTCTCGCTTCCTCTACCCTGTCGCCTGCTCCCTTACCCCTGAGATACGTGAGGAGTAGCTTCTCGAAGGCGTGTGATGAGGGGGACGGGGACTCAAGCCATGGGAGGAAGCTATGGATCCACTGAGCCGTCGTGACTTCGTGAAGTTCGCGGGCTTGGGCGTGGGTGGGGTGGCGGTGACCGGCCCGCGGACGGCCTGGCCAGACGAGCGGGCTATGGCCCGTGCGGCAGCGGCCACCGACAGCTTTGCTTTACTCAGAAGAGAGCAGCAAAAGCGCCGTGGCGAGTTACCGCCTGCTACTGACGCGCACCGGCTGCCTCTTCCCTGGTACCAGGCGAAGGCTAGGGCTTTGAAGGACGAGGCAAGGCGCCGTGGCGTGGACGGCGGGATCTTTCTGACGCGGCGCTGGAACATCATCTATGCCACGGGCATGTTCCACTCCACCACCGAGCGTCCATTCGCGTGCTTCCTGCCAATGGACGATGACGAGGGACTCATCTGGTTGAACCCGTATCTCGATGAAGAACTCGTTGCTGAGTGGTGGAAGACAGACTCTCATTCCTACTTCGACTACCACCACTCGTCCGGCGCCTTTCCGAACCAGGGCACCGTGACTCAGGCTTCGACCGTGAGCTTGTACCGCTGGTGGGGCGAGACGCTGGCCCAACTCGGGTATGGTGACAAAACGATCGGTATCGACAGCGGAGGGCTCGCTGAGATCGGAATCGTTCCCGGTCAAGAGGAGGCCAACCGGCTAAACATGTTTGGGGATTTCGAGACGCCTCGGAAACACCGGCCATCTGGTGGCAGTTTTGGCCTGATGGCCGAGGCTATGCCGCAGGCTCAATTTGTGGACATCCACGACATCATGATCCGGCAGCGGGTGGTCAAGGATGATATGGAGAACCGCCTGACCCAGCGAGCCATGGATTATTTCTCCGAGCTGCATGCCTTTGTCCGCAACTACATCATCGAACGTGGCATCGGGACCATCGACTGGGAGATCGAGAACGCCGCCCGGCTTTGGGGGATGCATCGCATCATGCAGGACATTCCGCAGGAAGGAAAACTCCACGATGCGGTGGGTATTGACGTAAGCGTGGGATGCCGCACGGGGCTGAAGACGGCCTACCCCCACCCGAATCAGGTTTCCTGGAGCCGGATCGAACCGGGGCACGCGCTTCAGTTTGCGGGAGGAGTGCGCGTTGGCGGATACGGCGGTGAGCAGTACCGCTCCTTCTTGTTTGCACCGTGGACTGATTGGCAGGAGAAGGTGTGGGACGTGCACACGGCTTCGTACTTCATCCAGGCGGAGCAGTCATTCGCCGGGAGCACGTGCTCCAACGTGGCCAAAGCAGTGCACGATTATCAGGTCGCCAATGACTGCGGGCACCTCGTCTACCACCGCCCGGGCCACGGGGAGGGGATGGAAGGACACCAGCCTCCTTACCAGGCGCTCGGTGACTACACTGAGCTGCGCGCCGGGATGCACTTCTCGAACGAGCCCGGCCTCTACGACCCGGAGAACGGCTTCGGTTTCAATCATTCCAATAACATTCTGGTCAGTGAGGGGAAGGGGCTGCAGATGGGGACAGCTCCATGTGATCGGGAGTGGTGTTTGCTGGAACTGTAGTGAGAAGTGAGAGGTGAGAAGTGAGAGGGCCCCGCCGCCCCCCTCACGTGGGGTGGAGGGGCCTTGTCGCTTGTTGCCTGTAGGGATCGGTGAGCTAGGGAGTCGGGAGATACAGGGGCGAAGGGAGGACAAGGCTAGACTGTGCTTGACGAACTCTAAGGGAACTGTTTATATCGCTTTGTGGTGGGGGCGCCTGAAGAGCGGCGGTCCCGCCGGCTTGTCTGAAGGGCCCGTCGGCGCAAGGCGATGCGTGGTAAAGCGCGCCTTCTCGCTTCTCCCTGGAAGGAACGACATGCGAATTGATCCGGCAAAATGTGTTGCGTGTGGGAATTGTGTCGCCGTGTGTCCGATCGGGGCCATCTACATCGACAGGGCCATCAACCGTGCCACCGTGAACCGTGACGAGTGCGTCGAGTGCTACAACTGCCACCGCGGGATGAGCATGGAGCGTCTGAACCCGGTAATGGTTCGGGCGGTACGTAGGCTCCTGGCGGTTTTCCGCCTTCGCTTCGATCCTGAACCCGATGTGTGTCCTACGTCTGCCATCACTCCCGAGGAGCTCACCTGGCCCCGCACTGTACGTCGTGCGTTCAGCGATGTGACTGCCACCCACGAGAGCACGGGCGTGCAGGGTAGGGGAACCGAGGAGGTGAAGACCAACGACGTAACCGGGCGATTGGGAGAAGGCGGCGTGGGCTGCACCGTGGAGTTGGGGCGGCCGGGGATCGGGGTGTGGTTCCGAGACGTACAGCGCGTAATCACGGCGCTGGCCAATGCCGGCGTCCGGTTCGAGGAAAAGAACCCTGTCACGAGCCTCATGGTGGACAGGGAACAGGCGATCATCAACCCCGAGGTCTTGGACGAGAAGGTGATGTCGTGCATCATCGAGTTCCAGATGGAGATGGATGAGGTCCCCTCAGTGCTCGACACGGCTCAGCGTGTGGCAAGGGAAATCGACTCGGTTATGGCGATCGGCATCTACACGCGGTGTGACGCAGAGGGAAATACGCAACTCGAGCAGATCCTAGCCGACAACCACTACTCGTTCCTACGCGCCAAGACCAATGTCGGTCTCGGGCGCGCCGAACAGGCGCCGGCCCCCGAGGCACAGATGGCCTCGGCAGGGTGTTAGGGAGACCGACCGATGACGCATACGCTGCACAGACACGGAAAGCGCGAGGACCTCGCCGAGGACTTTATCGTTACGGTGATGCCTGCCAGGGGCATCAACGACCAGCACGCCGTTGAAAAGCAGAAGGCGTTTCTCAGGGCCGCCCTGAAGCATGGCCCGGTCAACATCGGCGATTCGAGCAACGGGGCAGAATACAGACCATCTAAGGAACTCAGTCCCACCGTCCACTGGCATCGTGACTCGTCGCCCGATCCGGAAGAAGTGATCGCAAAGGTGGACACACCCACCACCGTCTCGGCAGTGTTCGACAACATCGACGCGGTCAAAGCGCTGGTCGCTGAACTCAAGGAGCTGGACCTTGGCCTCTCGGTTAACATCGCGTCTGTGCCTGACAAGGCGGTGGAATGCTGCCAGGCATGCGGACTCACGCGGCACAGCGTGGAGTATTCCCTTGGCTTCCACGGCCGGACCGAGAAGCTGCCCGATGACGCCAGCCTACAGCTCGTGACGATGTGTGGCCACGGCATGATCTCGGCGACGTTTGCGCGCAAGATGTTGGATTGGGTGCGAACGGGACGGCGAACGGCTCAGGAGGCGAGCCGCTGTATGGCCAGATTCTGTGTGTGTGGTTCCTTCAATCCGGCTAGGGCCGTGCAGATCCTGGACCGCGCTGGGGAAGGTCGTCGATAATCCGTAGGAGTGCGGGCGGCGCGCGCGCCGCCCCTACGATGGTTGCCTCACCCACCTTCCGCTTGCGTCAAATACTGAATCACCAAAATCCAATCGCGATAACCGTCTAACGATCTCCACCGCCCGGCGCTGTGGATCGGGTGTCGGGATACCGGGCTTTTCCAGGTAGACAGGGTCGATGGACGCCTCTGTGACGACGCCGTTCACAGCGATGGTCACGTTGAGCACTGCGCTCAAACCCAGTGCGTCCGTCAGATTGAAGCCGTGCCATGACGCGAAGTTGCCAAGCGAGTAGGCGATGAAGCGACCGCGGTAAATCTCCACACCCCGCAGCACGTGGGGACCGTGTCCGAGGACTAGATCGGCGCCCGCGTCCACCATTGCGTGGCTGAAGGCGTACACGTTGCCTCGATTCTCACCGTAGGCACGCTCAACTGCTCTTGGCACGCGTTGGGCTCCTCCACCCTCGGCGCCGCCGTGGAAGGACACGATCACCAAGTCGTGGCCACGGTCCGCCTCGATCACCAGGCGTCTGGCAGTCGGGATGTCCTGAACGCGATACGGCCCATCACCGGTCGAGAAGGCAATCATGGCGATCCGGACCCCGTTGGTCTCCCATGAGGCTACGCCGCTCACCGAGCCGCTGTGGAGAATCTGCGCTGCGTCGAGGGCGCTGACGGTGGCTAGCTGCCCGGCCTCCCCAAAGTCCGCGGCGTGATTGTTGTTCGCGCTCACCACATCGAACCCCACGTCGCGCAGCGTTCCAGCATAGGCGGTCGGCACCCGAAATGCGTAGCAGTTCCGCGAACCCCGACGGCATTTGGTGCTCTCGCCGCTGTCGGCAAGCACCGTCTCCAGATTGCCGAACGTGATGTCGGGGCGGTGCAGAAGGTGTGCAACGCGCATCAAAACTCCTCGGGCGTTATCCGGGGGTAGCTGCGCCGAGGCTTCCGGCCACGCTGCTCCCAGCTGGATATCTCCGACGGCGGAGAGCCGGATGGGGACGCCGTGTCTGGGTTCTTCCTCAAGCGGTAACACCTCGACGCCCACAGGCAGGCTAGCGAGCGCTTCTGCGCGGTCCTTTCGCATCCGCAGGATTGGCAGGTGCATGGTGAGATCGGGGTGGTCGGGGTCGAGTCTCTCCAGCGTTTCCCACGCAGCGATGGCTTCCGTCCAACGTCCCTCCGTCTGAAATGCCCGGCCCAGTTCCCAGTAGGCAGCCGTCGCTGCGGAATCAGTTGCGATGGCTTCCTGGAATCGCTCAATGGCGCCGTCGGCATCCGTGCTGTCGGCCAGGAGGATGCGACCCTCATCGACTAGGGTGAGGGCGCGTGCCGGATCCGGCCCGGTGACGACCACCAGGTCACTGTCTGGCGGGGGGGCCACTGGATCATGAACCACGATGAGAGTGTCACTCGTGGCAGGATCGTCCCCGGATGTCAGGGGGGGACCGCTAGGAGTCGGCTCGGTTTGGGGGGAGTGGGAGGGGCCGCAGGCGTAAGCCACGGAGAGAAGGAAGAATGTCCGGGTTCTCATTGAGAATCGATAATCCAGCCGGGTCGCGCGGTCAACGTGGCGGCTTCCGGGAGCCGTGCGGGGCGGCCCCGAGGCAGCCAGCGGGATTGTGCACGTCAGGGTCATACATGTATAGTCTAAATGTATTACATTAACTATTATCATGTGTGCTCGTCGCCGTCGCTCAAGGATCCGCGAACCGGTCCAGGTCTACCTGGATCGGCCGGACCGTGAGCTGCTTGAGCAAGTGGTTGCGAAAGCGGGTCTTTCAAAGGCCGAGGTTCTCCGCCGCGGGCTGCGGCGCATGGCCGAGCACGTACTGACTGAGCGTCCTCCGGGTTCGTCTTTGGAGGCTTTGCTGGGTGCTTTGGGGGACGACCCCTCGATCCCGGAAGATCTAGCGGCCCGGCACGACGATTACGTCTACGGTGCTCCTGCGGACGATGTCGCGGATCCTGATTGACACGAGCGCGCTGCTGGCTCTCGCGAATCGACGGGACCAGTTCCATGAGCGCGCGACGCAGGCGGCAAGGAGACTCATGGAAGCGGGTGATCGGCTGGTTGGGACGACTCTTGTGCTGGCTGAATTCCACGGGTTGCTGCTCTATCGTCGGGGGCCGGCACGGGCGAGAGCCGTCACGTCAGCTTTGCTGGAGGACCCGGCTTACGAGTGGCTCGAAGTGTCCGGCGATGTCGTTAGCAGTGCAGTCAGCAATTGGCTCGAGCGCTACCATGACCACCGCTTCTCTCTGACTGACGCGGTGAGTCTGGAGATCATGCGCCGTGAGGGTTTGGCAGAAGCTTTTGCCTATGACCAGCATTTCAAGACCGCGGGGTTTGTGTTGGTGGCGTGACGGGTTTGCGGGGGGGGGGGAGGGACCCGTTGAGCTGACGGTTGCAGCGTCCACGATGTCCCGGCTGTCGTTCCAGCCGCAATCGCTGGATGCCGCCGTCAGCAGTCACGACTGAGACATTGCCAAGTGAGAACCGTTGATCGTGTAGAGCCACAGGTGTCGAATCGCACGGTTCCAGTACAAAGGAGGTCTCAATGCCACACGCCGAGCAACATCTACCAGACCGCAGGCCGATGGAGATCTACCTGGATTGTGTCGACCGAACATTGCTTGAAGAAGTCGCGGCGAAGACCGGTGCGTCGATGGAGGAGGTGCTCCGGCGCGGGTTGCGCCGTCTCGCGGAACACGTGCTGGCGGAGCGACTGCCCGGATCGTCCGTAGGCTCGTTGCTTCGCGCCTTGGGAGACAACCCGGTGCTCCCGGAAGATCTCTCGGCACCCCACGACGACTATCCCTACAGACCTCATGCTGGTTCGGATTGACCAATATGAGTGTATATGATAGATTGTTCTACGATATATCGAATATCAACTGGTCATATACTGACCAGTCTAGAAATGACATATATGAGAGGCGCGATGGCACCCGCCCGGCGCGATCCCAACACGCTACTCCCGCTCTCCCCGAGAAGCTTTCACGTGCTCCTCACCCTGGCGGAACAACCCCAGAACGGATACCAGATCATGCTCCTGGTCGAGGAGAACTCTTCCGGCAAGGTCCGTGTCGGCCCCGGCACCCTTTACGAATCGCTTCACCGCATGCGAGAACAGGGCCTGCTCGAGGAGGCGGGGCTCGGGAAGCGACGGAGGGCGGACGGGCGGGGGCAGCGTTTCTACCGGCTGTCGCGGTTTGGACAGCGGGTGCTCGCTGCGGAAGCGCGTCGGATGGCAGATGATCTGAGAATAGCTCAGGGGGCAAACGTGATCGGCGAGCTGGATCTCCGGTGAGCAAGTGTCGACGGGCAGAATGGGGCGGTGCCTGTGTGACACCTGCGTTGCCGGGGTGTGGCTCTTTGTCTATTTGACAAACCAGGTTAAAGGAATTCGCCGCTTACGATACGCAAGCTCCAGCAAAGAGACCTCTCCATCTCAGAATCCTTGCACAGATTCGGGTGTACCAACACTCTCGTAAGTGCATTGGGGGCATTGGGGTTCCGTTTTCCCCCTGGCCTGGTTCAAATTGGAATGGTCGGTGCTCGGTCTCGATGGAGAGATCGGGGAACGTTGATTGTGGGGAGGCGTTCCTGTGCAGGTTCTTCTGTCGAGACCTTTCATTTTGTTAGGGGTCGCGTTGTCGGGGACCTTGGCAGCTCGAATGCCTGGTGGCCAGTTGGGCCCAGACGTCGAGCAGCAACGGTCGACCGGGCTGAGTGCATTGCTGACGGGCCCCGTCCTCGCCCCGTTGTCAGACACGGGTGGTGGAGCAGCTCTGGAGGGACGGGCGGATCGGGCGCCCACCTCCGGTGTCTGGCCGCTCAGGTTATCCGACCTGGCCCTTGCAACGGACTCACCCCAGGAATTCCAGCGCCCCACGGCCAACCACGAGTTCTACTTCACGCGGGCGGTCTATACGAGCGGTCGGTTCGGGCGCTACGGCCGATGGGCAACCGATTACCCCAAGTCCGATCGACAGTTCATGGTGGGCGTCAAGCGTCTGACGTTCATCGACGGCTACCCGATGGAGAATCCGGTCCGGCTCGACGATCCCGATCTGCGGCGCTACCCCTTTCTCTACGCATTGGAAGTGGGGAGCATCGCCCTCACTCCCGCTGAAGAGGATGGCCTGAGGCGTTATCTGTTGGCTGGGGGGTTCCTCGTGATCGATGATTTCTGGGGAACGTTCCAGTGGGCGAACTTCGAGGCACAGATGCGGCGCATATTACCCGACCGTCCCATCGTGGAATTACCGCTCACCCATGAGATATTCAACGCATTCTATAATATCGATGAACTCCTCCAGGTACCCGCGGTCACGAATTGGATGTACAACGGCCGCACCTGGGAACAGGATGGATATGTCCCGCATACTCGGGGGATTTTTGACGATGAGGGCCGCCTTATGGTGGTCATCAACTGGAACACCGACCTTGGCGATGCGTGGGAGTGGGCCGAGAACCCCTACTATCCGTTACAGCGCTCTACGTTCGCCTATGAGATGGGCATAAACTTCATCGTCTACGCCATGAGTCACTGACGGAGATGGATTCACTTTTCGAGTTCCTGTTCAAATATCGTCCGCTCATGTTCGAACGTGGCGACCTCGCATTCGCCACGCCGTGGCCGGCGTATCTCGGACTAACTGTCCTCGTGGCAGTGGCTGTGCCGACGGTGTTCATGTACGCCCGTGTTCGTGGAAAGAGCCTGCGCCGGGATCGTATAGCGCTGGCCGCGATCAGGACGGCTGTGCTGGCCCTGCTGTTGTTCAGCTTGTTCCGACCGGTCTTGGTGCTGTCCACGGTGGTGCCGCAGCGGAACTTCCTGGGGATCCTCATCGACGATTCGCGGAGTATGCAAATCGCGGATCGTGACGGTGAGCCACGCAGCGGTTTCGTGCAGCACAACTTTGGCCTCGAGGAGAGCAAGCTCCTCCACGAACTCTCCGAGCGGTTCATACTCCGATTCTTCAAGTTCGCATCGAGTTCCGATCGGATAACCGACCTATCAGAGCTGTCTTTCACCGGAAGCCAGACCAACATCGGTAGGGCGTTAGACAGGGCTCGGCAAGAGCTGTCATCGGTACCCTTGGCCGGCTTGGTGACCATCACAGACGGCGCGGACAACGCGAACGAGGCGCTGACAGAGCCGCTGCTCGCGTTGCGTGCGCGCTCTGTGCCGGTATACACAGTGGGACTCGGACGTGAGTCTTTCTCGAGAGACATCGAGGTAAGTCGCGTCGAGACTCCCCGAACGGTACTCAAGGGCTCGTCCCTAGTCGTAGACGTGATGGTGACACAGACTGGCTTCAGGGGCTCCACCGTCGAACTGCAGGTGGAGGACGCAGGGCAGATCGTCAGCACGCAAGAAGTCGAGCTTCCGGCCCGAGGCGAAGCGGCGACTGCTCGAGTGCACTTTACGGCCAACAAAGCTGGACCACGCCTATTCCGATTTCGCATTCCGCCGCAACCCGGCGAGATGGTGACCCAAAACAACGAGCAGGAAGCATTGATCGTCGTCGAAGATCGGAAGGAGAAAATTCTCTACTTCGAAGGCGAGCCGCGATTCGAAGTGAAGTTTCTGCGGAGGGCGGTGACGGATGACGAGAATATCCAAGTCGTCACGCTCCTCCGAACAGCAGAAAACAAGTTCTTACGTCTCGATGTGGACGATGAGGAAGAGCTAGTGGGTGGCTTCCCCAAGACGCGCGAAGAGCTTTTTGGGTATCGGGGAATCATTTTGGGCAGTGTCGAAGCCAGCTTCTTCACGCACGATCAATTACGGATGATTTCGGACTTCGTGAGCCAGCGAGGCGGGGGCCTGCTGATGCTGGGTGGTCGCCGCGCCTTTGCGGAGGGCGGTTATACCGACACGCCAATTGAAGACGTGCTGCCAGTGGTGCTGGAGTCACCCGTGGACGACGGTGAGGAACCATTTGTAACTGAAATCAAGGTGGCGCTCACTCCGTCGGGAATGACCCATGCGGCGACGCAGCTCGGCTCCACCAGTGAGGAAACAGCTGAGCGCTGGCGCATGCTGCCGCCGGTGACCATGGTTAATCCGATTCGCCGAATCAAACCGGGTGCGACAACCTTGCTAACGGGAGATGCCGACGATCTTTCCGGGTCACCGGTGGTGCTGGCGTTCCAGCGCTACGGAAGAGGCAAGGCGCTGGCGTTCCCGGTCCAGGATTCCTGGACATGGCAGATGCACGCCGAGATTCCTCTCGACGACATGACCCACGAGACACTGTGGCGCCAGTTGCTTCGGTGGCTCGTGAGTGGGGTGCCTGACCGTGTCAATGTGAGAACGCCCACAGACCGGGCCGCTCCAAATGAGCCGGTGGAACTCATTGCCGAGGTAGAGGACGACACTTTTCTCAGAGTAAACAACACCGAAGTAGAAGCGAGTGTCACATCGCCATCTGGTGAAATGATGTCCGCACGCATGGAGTGGACGGTCGATCGTGACGGTGAGTACCGGGTCGACTTCACTCCATCAGAGCGTGGCCTGCACGAGATTCACGTGCAAGCGTTGGAGGACGGAGAGTTCTTGGCGAGTGAAACCTCGTACATCCAAGTCACCGATCTGGCCAGCGAGTACTTCGATGCGGAAATGCGGCCCACCGTGTTGAGGCGCATCGCTGAGGAAACAGGAGGTCGCTTCTACACGCCTGAAACCGTTTCGACGCTGGCCGAGGACCTCAGTTACACGGAGAGCGGCACTACGGTGCTCGAGCAGAAAGAACTCTGGGATATGCCAATCGTCTTCTTCCTGGTGGTCTTGTTGGTGTCCGGAGAGTGGACGTACCGGCGCTGGCGGAGGTTGGTGTGATGGGTGTGTTTCCCGTTCTGGCGATGGTAACCCTCGTGTGGCAGGGGCCAGCCACCGGTGATTCCCATCTGCTCATTGTGACGGGCCTGGGAGGAGAGGAGGCGTACCGCTCGGAGTTCTACGAGTTGGGCGCTTCCATGGCAGATGCTGCTCAAAGTCGTTTCGGACTTGCCGAGTCGAACGTCGCCTTCCTTGGTGAGAAAGTCGAGAGAGATCCGGCCCGAATCGACGCCAGGTCGACCAAGGAAAACGTCGAACGGACTCTCCTGAGCATGGCCGAGCGAGCAGGGCCGAGCGACCGCATCTTCATTTTCCTAATTGGACATGGCAGCGCAACCGGGAGTGGTCAGGAATCCCGCTTCAACCTCCCAGGGCCGGATGTGACGGCTGGGGATTTCGCGAGGCTGTTGGAGCATTTCCCGACTCAACCTGTGATATTTGCCAACACCGCAAGCGCGAGCGGTGATTTCGTGAAGGTGCTCTCCGGTCCCAATCGCACCATCGTCACGGCTACCAAATCCGGCTTCGAGCGTAACGAGACGATCTTTGCAAGGTTCTTCGTCGCGGCATTCACGGGGGACGGCGCTGACGTGGACAAGAACGAGAGGATCTCGATGCTCGAGGCATTCAACTACGCCCGGCTGCAGGTGGTGCGCGCGTATGAGGAGGAGGGCAAGCTCCTTACGGAACACGCACTGTTGGATGACAATGGGGACGGTGAAGGAAGCGACGAGCCGGATCCCCGTACCACGGACGGGGCGCGAGCGCAGGGACTGCGGTCGTGGGGTTGGATGCCACGGACGATCCCGCTCTCGCTGTACTATATCGCGAGCGGCAGCAAATCGAAGCGGAGATCGAGGCGCTCAAACTTCGTAAGGATCAAATGCCAACGGAGGATTACGAAGCAGAGCTAGAGGAGTTGCTGGTGGAGCTGGCATTGAAGAACAGAGAGATACGAGAAAGTGAGAAGGGGAGTAGCTACTAGTTATTAGTTATTAGTCGTTAGTTATGTCCGTTGTGGCTGTTTGGTCTTCTAGGATCCCAAACGAAGAGTTGCTTCTGGCTAACAACTAACAACTAACAACTGACAACTGACAGGAGATCACTTGAACCTGCTTGCGGAATCGGTGACGGTGCGAGCTCGAGTTTCGGTCGCGACGCTGTGCGTGGCACTGCTCCTCGTGCCAGGAACCGGCGGTGTTGGTGCGCAACAGCTCACTGACGCTCGGGCGGCACTCCGCACCGGTCGGTACGATGATGCCATTGCCCAGTTGACGCGACTCGCGCGGGGCAACGACTCCCCCGAGGCAAGTCGCTGGCTCGTGCGTGCACTCGTTGAGGTGGGGCGTTACCGACCGGCCGAGGAGGCGGCTAGGCGGTTCACAGCGGCCAATCCGCGCTCAGCAGCGCTGTTCAACGCGCTGGGCGAGGTGTTGGTTGCTCGCGGCAAGGTGGAGGAGGCAGAAGCCGCGTTCACGCGAGCCATTGCAGAGCAGGCTTCCGATAGCCTGAAGGCAGAACTCAATCTGGCGATGTTGCGATACGAACGGGGTGAGCGGGAGGAGGCGATGCAGACGTTCGATCGCTTTGTGGACTTCTACAACAATGCACGACGTCTCTCGTCGGAAGAACTGGCGGCCGTGGCGAGCGCGGCGCGCTACCTCGGCGTGCGCAATCCGCAGCTGTTCAAGGACGCACTGCGAGTGTACGACGAGGCCATAGCTGTCGATCCCGACAACGTGGAGCCGCGCGTGGCTGTGGGGGAGCTATTCCTGGAGAAATATCAAAGCCCCGATGCGAAAGCGGCATTTGATGAGGTCCTCGCGCTCAATGCTTCACATCCACGGGCGCTCTTGGGACTAGCCCGCAGCTACCACTTCGATGGATCGCCCGAAGCACTCGAGACCGCTCGCAAGAGCCTTGGCACCAACCCCAATCTCGTGCCGGCACGCACCTTCGTGGCCAGGCTCCATCTGGAGGCCGAGGACTACGAAGCCGCACTCGAAGAGGCGAATAGAGCCTTGGAGGTGGATCCCACGTCTCGGGAGGCTTTCGCGGTCATTGCCGCAGTGCGGTATGTCCAAGGAGATGTGGCGAGCTTTGAAGAGGCGCGGAGGCGTGCGTTCACTCGCAATTCCGTTGATGCCGAGTTCTATAACACGCTCGCTGAGGTTAGCGCCAGGAATCGGTTGTATCACGATGCGGCCAGCTTCGCAAGCGAAGCGGTGGAGCTCGACGAGACCTCGTGGGAGGGGTTCGGGCTGTTAGGCATGAATCAGCTGCGCATCGGTGAGATCGAACAGGGAAAGACAAATCTAGAGACGGCCTTTGAGGGGGATCCGTACCACATTTGGATCAAGAATACGCTCGATCTGTTGGACACCTTTGACGAATACAGTGTGACTACTACGGAACGCTTTCACGTTATGGGTATCAGCCCGCCACACCCATAAGGTTGGAAGTGTACCCCCGGCACGCCGATTTCTCCGTGCGGACCGTGGGGCTCGCGGGGCTTGGGGCTTTGGGTGTCTCGTTCGGGCCCGTTCTGGCCATGGATTCACCATCCGCCCGAGAGCGCGGGACGTTCAACTGGGGTTCGACCTTGTGGCACGAGGTGGCGCATACGTTCCACCTGGGGATGAGCGGCCATAAGGTGCCGCGGTGGTTCACCGAAGGACTTGCCGTCTTCGAGGAGCGCCGTGCCCGATCCGGCTGGGGCGATGATGTGAGTGTTGGATTCCTCATGGCCTATCGGCAGGACCGCCTCCTGCCGGTGAGCCGGCTCAACAACGGGTTCGTGCGGCCGGCATATCCACAACAGGTCGTCTATTCCTATTATCAGGCCTCACTGGTATGTGAGCTGATCGAGCAAGAGTTCGGGTTCCAAGCGCTCCTTGGCATGCTCGAAGGATTTAAGGAAGGGCAGACCACGCCGCAGGTGTTTCACAGCGTTTTGGGGATGGATGTGGAGAGCTTCGACGACCGGTTCACTCGACACTTCGAGGATCGGTTTGCGGGGCCACTCTCCGCCCTGCGCTCGGCGACGCCGCTAGAGGAGGGGCAACAGCTCTCCCACGACGAGCTTGCGCAACGCGCGTCTGCCGAGCCCGGAAACTTCCTGGCGCAGCTCTCCCAGGGACGTTTGTTGTTCGCGGAGGAGAAGCACGACGAGGCGCTGCCGTACTTTGAGCGGGCCCGCGATCTCTTTCCGGGGTATGCTGGCCAGGACACCCCGTACTGGTATGTGGCTCAGATTCATAAGGCCGAGGGCAATACGGGAGAAGCTGTAGCCGCCCTGCAACAACTCATCGACATAAACGCCAACCACTATCAGGCGCACGTGGAATTGGCGACGCTGCGAGAAGAAATCGGTGACGCCACCGGCGCGGCGGCCGCACTCAATGGGGTGATGTATATTTACCCCTTCGAGATGTCACTGCACTCTCGTCTCGCAGAATTGTATGGCAACCTTGGCCAGCACAACGAGGGTGTTCGGGAACGCCTCGCCGTGGTAGCGCTGGAGCCAGTGGATCGGGCTGAGGCGCGGTATCGTCTGGCGCGCGCGTATGCTGATGCAGACAGCTTGCGAGATGCCCGGCGAGAAGTGCTTCGGGCGCTCGAAATCGCACCAGGCTTCGAAGACGCTCAGGTGCTTCTGCTCGAGATTCGTGACAGACTGAATCGCACTCCCGATTCGAAAGACAGCCCATGAGACGTTTGATGATCGTAGTGCTGCTCGTGGCTAGCGTAACGGCTGGTGCGACTGCCCAGCGCCGTCAACGCAGCGAAGTTCCGCGAGGCGGTGACTACAAAGTCTACAACGTCCCATATGATGGGCGTTTCACGTTCGTCAGATTGCGCTTCACACCGTCGGGTGGGGGTGGGGGATTTCGGCGGGGTGGAGGGCTGTGGTGGGATCACGACTATCCCCGCGCAGAGCGGAACTTCGCCAAGATCTTGAGCGAAGTTAGCCACGTAGAACCCTACTTGGGTGGCAGCAACATACTGTCACTGGATGATCCGGAGCTCTACCAGTATCCGGTAGCGTATATGTCGGAACCGGGTCACTGGAGCCTGACAGACGGCGAAGCGCTGGGTCTCAGAGATTACTTGTTGAAAGGCGGGTTCGTCATCTTCGACGATTTTGCGGGCTACTACGACTGGAGTAACTTCGCAGAACAGATGCGACGAGTATTGCCCGATGCGCGACTCATGCCCCTGGACGCATCGCATCCCATCTTCGATTCATTCTTTCATATAGAGAGCATCGATCGGTTCGTCCACCCCAACTACAATGTCATACCGGAATTCTTTGGGATCTTCGAGGACAACGATCCCAACAAACGCCTGATGATAATCGCGAACTACAACAACGACATCGGCGACTATTGGGAATGGTCGGACGCAGGGTTCTTGCCCATTGACCTCTCCAATGAGGCATACAAGCTCGGCGTCAACTATATCGTCTATGCGATGACGCATTAACTGCTGCCGGCGGCCAGCTTCCAGCTGCCTGCTGACCGCAAACTCGTACCGGAGGCTGGCAGCCGGTCGCCGGTCGCTTTGACAGTCAACTTCGGAGCACAGATTGGACACCACGACAGCCAACAACACTGCCATCGAGTCGCCGGACGACATCGCTGTAGCAGAACGCCTGCAACAGGGCCGCGCCGCGATCATGTCTGAGCTCAAAAAGCTCATCGTGGGCCAGGAAGGCGTAGTCGATCAGGTACTTCTCTCGCTCTTCGTGGGTGCGAACAGCCTAATCATCGGTGTACCGGGCCTCATCCACACGGTTGCGCAGGTGCTGGACCTCAACTTCTCCAGGATCCAGTTCACCCCGGATCTCATGCCCTCGGATATCACGGGGACGGATCTGGTTCAGGAAGACCCCGAAACCGGTCGTCGCAAGATGGTCTTCATGCCAGGCCCTATCTTCAGCAACATCGTTCTCGCCGACGAGATCAACCGTACGCCTCCCAAGACCCAGGCGGCTCTCCTTGAGGCAATGCAGGAACACCGAGTAACGGTTCAGGGGACGACCTACGAACTGGAGGAGCCCTTCTTCGTATTCGCCACGCAGAACCCAATCGAGTTGGAGGGAACCTATCCGCTGCCCGAGGCTCAGCTGGACCGCTTCATGTTTGAGATCGTCATCGACTATCTGCCGGAGGAGGAGGAGCTCGAGGTGGTGCGATCCACCACGGCGATATTGGATCCGAAGTTC
Organism: Gemmatimonadota bacterium; assembly: GCA_039591275.1. Taxonomy (GTDB): domain Bacteria; phylum Gemmatimonadota; class Gemmatimonadetes; order Gemmatimonadales; family GWC2-71-9; genus JBDHDY01. Next base: position 17,514 of record JBDHDY010000030.1, read on the forward strand.
GAGCACGCGGTGACCGGCAAGGACATCATCGCGTTCCAGGAATTAGTGCGCAAGGTCCCTGTGGCGGAACCCGTGATGCGGTACGCCGTGAGTCTTGCGCGCATGAGTCGTCCACCTGAGAGCGGCGCCCCGGACTTTATCAAGAAATGGGTGGCTTACGGTGCGAGCGTGCGCGCCGCGCAGTATCTGATTCTTGGGGGCAAGGCGCGTGCGTTGATGCATGGCAGGTACAACGTGAGCTTCGACGATATCAGATCGTTGGCGCACCCCGTGTTACGTCACAGGATCCTTACGAATTTCCATGCGGAGTCGGAACGGATCACAACGGACCAGTTGGTTGATCAGCTGCTGGAGGCCGTGCCGGTTCCGAAATCCGAAATGTGAGCGCGGAGGACACGAAAACGTCATGCTGAGAAGCCGGGCGCGGACAGAGGCTCCTGCTGCAGGTGCGCAGTTCATCGATCCGAAAGTACTCGCACGGATCGACAATCTCGAACTGTTGGCCCGCACCGTGGTGGAGGGGTTTATCAGCGGGCTCCACCGTTCTTCGTACCTCGGTGTCTCGATCGACTTCGCGGAACACCGACCGTACATGCCGGGTGACGACATCCGCCGAGTGGATTGGCGGTTGTTTGGTCGGACCGACCGATTCTACGTGAAAGAGTTCGAAGCAGATACAAACGCCAACTTCAGCGTGGTGTTGGATGTCTCCCGTTCTATGGATTTCGGAAGCCGAGGCATCACGAAGCTTGATTACGCGCGCTATGTGGCTGCTAGCCTCACCTATCTATCCCGCAAGCAGCGGGACCGCGTTGGCCTGGTGACGTTTGACGAGGACATCGTGGATATCGTTCCTGCATCGGCGAAGCATTTGGAGATCGTGCTGCACACGCTGGACCGTAGCGAGGCCGGCTCGCGCGGAGAGCTTGCCGGGCCGCTGCTCAAGATTGCGGAAAGCTTCAGACGACGCAGTATCTTGCTCCTCATTTCGGACCTCTATGACGAACCAGAGGTCATCTTGAAAGCGGTCAACACTCTCAGGTGCAAAGGCAACGACCTAATTGTCTTTCACGTTCTGGACCCCGCGGAGATCGAGTTTCCATTCGATGCGGCGACGAATTTCGAGGATTTGGAGAGTGGTGAGCGCCTGCCGGTGATCCCGGAGATGCTCCGAGATCGCTATCAGGATATCGTGAGAGAGCACATAGCGGTAGTGGCCAGGCTCCTGGGTGAGAGCCGTATCGACTATGCGTTCTTTGACACATCAACGCCGCTCGATTATGCCCTTTTCAACTACCTCTCCAACCGAGAAAGGCTCTCGCGAGTGCGGTAGATGGGATTAACGTTTCTGGTGCCGGTTTTCCTGCTCGGACTCGGAGCCCTTGCAGTGCCTATCCTGCTACACCTGCTGCAGCGGGAACAGCGCGAAGCGATGCTGTTTCCGTCTCTGATGTTTCTGCAGAGAATTCCTCATCGGTCCGTCCGGCGACAGCGAATCAAGCATTGGCTCCTATTCCTTATTAGATGTCTCGCGGTGGCCCTGATCGTTCTGGCGTTCTCACGGCCTTTTGTAGAAGGGGTGAGAACTGCGGCAGCAGAGCTTGACGGTGGTCGGGAGTTAGTGGTTGTGATGGACCGCTCGTTCAGTATGAGATACGGAGACCGTTGGGAACGGGCGGTGAGCTCTGCCCGAGCAGCGCTCGACGGCCTGGGACCTCAGGACCGGGCCTCCGTAATCTTCTTCGCCGACGACGCTCAGGCTGCCAGCCGTCCAACCGCCGACGTGGCGGCGCTGCGTGCAGCGATCGATGGTACGCAACCGGGAGCCGGGGGGACGCGGTACGGCCCGCCGTTGAGGCTGGCCCAGCGAATTCTCCAAGAATCAGAGCTTCCTCGGCAGGAGGTTGTGTTGATCACCGACTTCCAGAGGACCGGCTGGGAGGAAGACAGAGACGTCGTGCTTCCCGAAGGAGTCGTCCTGACGCCTGTTAATGTGTCCATGACTTCTGAGCCGCTCAATGTCGCGGTTACGTCGGTCTCGCTGCGCCGCATCTTCCGGGCGGGCCGAGAGCGGGTACAGGTGGCAGCGCGCCTGATCAACAGAGGGCAGGCCCCTTTGGCCGGCCTGGAAGTCTCCGTCGAACTGAACGGCCAGCCTCTGCAGACCGAGAGCGTGGACATCGATGCGGACAACTCGGCGACCGTGACCTTTACCCCGTTCCTGGTGCCCGAAGGTATTTCACGGGGTCTCGTCAGGGCCGGACAAGATCCCCTGCCCGTGGACAACGTCTTTCACTTTGTCCTTTCGCCCGGAGAGGCGGTGTCAGTACTGGTACTCGAACATTCCAGTGCGGGCGCCGAACAGAGCCTGTACGTCAGACGCGCGCTAGATATTGGCAACCAGCCTGCGTTCAGAGTGGATGTGAAACCATTGGCTCAGTTTCGGCTGGAAGACACCAACGGTCGCTCGGTGATCATCTTGAATGACGCCCCGTTCCCCGGCGGGTCAGCGGGCGCACGCCTCAAGGCATTCGTAGAGGGTGGGGGTGGAATGCTGGTGGGTCTAGGGAGGCGGAGCGGCACCCGTGCGTGGTCGGGTGAGGGAGCGACCCTGCTCCCCGTCTCCGCTGGCACGGAGGTGCGTTCGCCCGATCGCGGTAGCACGCTCTCGTACCTCGACTACGGCCATCCAATCTTCGAGCCCTTCAGCGCTCCAAGGAGCGGAGACTTCTCCTCGGCGAGGTTCTTCCGATATCGGGTAGTCAACGCCCCGACAGCCGAGGGCATCTTAGCGCGCTTTGACGATGGTTCCATTGCGCTCGCCGAAAAGAAGATAGGTGAGGGTAGGGTTCTCTTGTGGACGTCGACCCTGGACAGGTTCTGGAACGACCTGGCACTGCAGCCGGTGTTTCTACCGTTCGTGCATCAGATGGCGCGATACCTGGGGGGATACGTGGAGACGAGGTCGTGGTTCACGGTGGGGCAGGTGTTGGACCTCACCAGACTGAGCGAGTTGGTTGGCGGAGAGCGAGTGCAGGCCGCTCTGGAGGCAGGAACGGACCTCGTCTTGGAGGCGCCATCGGGAGAACGGATCAGGCTGACTGCGACGGAAGACGCCGGCACACCCATTACGATCGCAGAACAGGGCGTCTACGGGTTCCGCGAGCCGGGTGTTACCGGAAGTCCGATGGCAGTCGTGGCGGTCAATCTGGATCCTTCCGAGTCGGATCTCACATCCGTGGACCCGCTCGAGTTCGCCGGTTCCGTGACCGCCGGCACGACGGCTGAGGATACGGAGGGAAGCCTCCCGGACGGCGCGGAGCTCACCGTCGATGAGCAGGAACAACGTCAACGCCTCTGGTGGTATCTCTTGGGGAGTGCAATGTTGTTGCTAGCCGTCGAAACGGCGGTTTCCAACCGCCTCTCGCGAAGGCCGCG
>JBDHDY010000031.1:0-15083 GCA_039591275.1 Gemmatimonadota bacterium
GACGGCACGCTGCGGGCCACCAATGTCCTAGCGAAGTGCGGGTCCAAGTACGAATCCACACCGGAAGCCTAATCTGTGACAATTCTCGGACAACTAGCCCTCGGTCTCGCCCTGCTGCTGGCACTCTGGGGGAGCGTGGTGGGCTTCGTAGCTGGCCGGACAGGCCGTCCGGAGCTGGCTCGAAGTGCCCAGCGGTCGGTCTACGCGCTGTTCGGCGTGTTGACGGTTGCGACGGCGTCGCTGATAGTGGCGCTCGTGCGGCACGACTTCAACGTCGAGTACGTAGCGCTATACACCAGCCGTAATCTCCCGATCGTTTATACGATCTCTGCGCTGTACGCTGGACAGGCGGGAAGCCTGTTGTTCTGGGCGTTCGTTCTTAGCGGCTTTGCCGCCGCCGCGCAGTGGATGACGCCGAGCCGATATCGGGAGTTGATGCCCTACGTCGGTGCGGTTACGTGCATCGTGTCCCTTTTCTTCGTAGCCACGATGCTGTTTGCGTCTAGCCCGTTCGAGCGTCTTCCGTTCACGCCGGCCGACGGTAACGGCTTGAATCCCCAGCTCCAGAATCCTGGCATGGCGGTGCATCCGCCGATGCTGTACTTGGGGTACATCAGCATCACGATCCCCTTTGCGTTCGCCGTTGCGGCCCTGCTCAGCCGCCGGCTGGACGCGGGATGGGTCCATGCGATTCGCAAGTGGACGCTTCTCTCTTGGGTCTTCCTGTCCATCGGGATAACGCTGGGAATGTGGTGGGCATACGTGGAGTTGGGCTGGGGTGGCTACTGGGCGTGGGACCCAGTCGAGAACGCCAGTTTCTTGCCGTGGCTTACCATGACCGCGTTTCTCCATTCGGTCATGGTTCAGGAAAAGCGTGGGATGCTCAAGAAGTGGAACGTCGTGTTGATCATGTTGAGCTTCCTGCTATCCATCTTCGGCACGTTTATTACGCGAAGCGGGATCATCTCGAGCGTGCATTCGTTCGCGCAATCGGACATCGGCTACTTCTTCCTCGTGTTTCTCGCCCTGTCAATGGCTGCCCTCGGCTGGCTGTTGTGGAGCCGGCTGCCGTTGCTCGAGACGGAGACCCGTCTGGAGAGCATGTTGTCGCGCGAGGCGGGTTTTCTGTTCAATAACTTGCTGTTCGTGGGCATCGCCTTCTCCGTGCTGTGGGGAACAATCTTCCCAATCATCTCGGAACTCGTTCGGGGCACGCAAATTACCGTTGGGCCGCCGTTTTTCAATCGGGTCAACATTCCCATAGGCCTTGCACTGCTAGCGCTTACCGGCATTGGACCGCTCATTGCGTGGCGGCGAGCGAGCCCGAAGAACGTGCAGCGACAATTCACGGTACCCACCATCAGCGGCGTGATCGCGGCCATCCTCCTCGTTGCCTCCGGGATGGGAGATCTCTACTCGATCGTAGCGCTGACATTGGCGGTGTTCGTGACTGCGGGGATTGTGCAGGAGTTCGTGCGAGGTGTTGGCGCCAGACACCGGTTGCACGGTGAGAATCACGTGACGGCGTTCTTGCGGCTCATCGGGCGAAATCGACGGCGGTACGGCGGTTACATCGTGCACGTCGGTATCGTGTTCTATTTCTTGGGATTCGTTGGCATGGCGTTCAAGAGCGAGGTGGAAGCATCGCTCAAGCCAGGCGAGACGGCGACGCTGCGCTCGGCCTATGGGCACGAGTACTCCTTTACGCATCTGGGCATTTCCCAGTACGAAGCGCTAAACCGCTTTGTTACCGCGGCCAGTGTTGAGGTTCAGCGAGACGGTCAGCGCGTGGGTGTCGTGCGCAGCGAGAAACGCCAGCACTTGGATTCGTTTGGGCGCCCGACGTTCGATCCCTCGACCGAGGCGGGTATTCACAGCGGGGTGCTCCTCGACCTGTATATCGTGTTCGCCGGGGCCATCGCTGGAACAGAAGAGGCGGTCTACCGTTTCACCATCAATCCGCTCGTCTGGTGGGTGTGGTATGGAGGGGTCGTCTTGGTGTTTGGCGGTGCGGTGACTATGTGGCCGGGTGGTGGCCCCACGAAGGCTGCACCGCGACGGCGCGTTGCGGGCTACAGCGTCAAGCTCGTGGAAGAAAAGGTCGAAGAAAAAGTCTAGCGCGGTGCGCGCCCTGCGCGCCTGCGAGTTTGGACGGATAGATATGGCTGAGTTGGCGGTTGGCGTGATTGTCGCGATCGTGGCGGTCGGGATTGTATTGGAGCCGTTGCTGCGGAATGGGCGCGGCTCTTTGCACAGCGGGATCGAAACAGATGACGACGGGGAGGATGTGCTCGCCGACATCGAGGAATCGAGTTCCCCCAAAGTCCAAGCGCTGCTGGCATTGAGGGAGATCGAATTCGACCGGGCGACGGGCAAGCTGTCCGACGAGGATTACAGTTCTCTGAAAGAGAGATACTCCGCCGCAGCGCTGGAGGCCATCAAGAGCGAAGAGCAGGCACAGGCCGAGGTCGCCGCGGGCTCGGCGGAGGTGGATCCGGCCGAGGCTGCTGTGCAGCGCGCCAAGTCCCGTGACACCGTCGAGTGTCCCTCCTGTGGTCCGCGACCCGAGCGCGGCGCGACGTTCTGTTCGGACTGCGGTCGGTCGTTGCTTGTAAAGAGCGACCGCCCGCGCTGCTGGATGTGTGGCTCCCCGCTGAGCGAGGGTGCCAAATTCTGCAGTGGCTGCGGCACGACGTTGTCTTAGCCCCGCCCCCCAGCTACACCGCCCCGCCCGCCTCCCCACGGGCGGTCCCACCCCACTCCACCCCGCCACCCGGCGGACCCCCGCCCCCAGCCACTCCACCGAGGCGGTCGGGCGGACGGTACCCTTCGACCCTACCCGTGCGTGGTCGGCTAGATGAGTAGCGGTTGGGTGGGGACGGTCCGCCGGCCCGCCAGTCCGCCGGGCAGGGTGCGGAGTGGTGCGGGCCCGCCCAGGGTGGGGCGGCGGGGTGGCGGTTAGAACTCGAAGTTCTCCATTCGCGTTAGCCCGATCCTCAAGGGCACGATCGTCGCCACCACACATAGCGCGGTTACGCCTGCGAATGCCGCCAGCATGGTAGGGGTGATTCCTACCTCCTCGCCCTGGTACACCGATCGCATGTAGCTGTACACCGGTACTGCTTCGATGACGATGACTGTTGCGAGTAGGGCTATCGTCGTCATCATGAAGACCAGCCCGCCGAAGGAAGTTGGAATTTGTGCCGCATTCTCCGTTTCGAATTGCGGGTACAGTGCACCGAAGCCCAAAGCCATGGCTCCCACAGCGAAAGTGAGTAGCACAATGGTGACCGTTCCGACCGTCATCATGAATGGTGTTGCCTTGAGCAACACGTTGGTCACCACGGTGATGGTAAGAGCGAGGACCAGAAGCGGGACCGTGCCGATCCAGTATTTCGACCACATGAGCGCTCGAAGATCGAGTGGGCTGGACCGTAAGAGCCACATCTGGCGCCCTTCGAGCGAAATGGCCGGAAAGATGAATCTTGCGGCGATGGATGCCAGCACGAAACCTGCGAGTCCCAGATTCAGGAAGGATATGACCGAAACGAGAAAGAACGGGACCCGCTCGCCTCGGAACAGGGGCAAGGCTTGGATGTTGAAGAGGTAAATCACCACGAGCACGCCGAGCAGAATCAGCTGGCTCCACTGTGTGGTGTCGCGGAAGAAGAGCTTGATGTCCTTGATGATGAACTCTCGTTTCGCCACACTCATGCGCGCCAGCAGCGGGTTCAACACGGCTTTCCAGACCCATCCACGGACAAAACGTTCCGCGCCCTCTTGCGCCTTCGTGAATCCCGTGGCGTACAATCCACTGTGGAGCATGGCCCCGAACACAGCAAGAGAAGCGGCGGTTGTCCACAGGAGCAGGAGCGGCAGTGGGTCGAAGGGACCCACGAGATAACCCATGAGGCTGTTCGACGCCCACTCGCTCGGTAGCAGCGGTGAGGTCGGCGTTCGCAGCAGGGTTATGAAGTCTACGAGGCTCTGAAACCCTTCCGGGCGGGCGAGCTGCTCTGGCCTGACGACGCGAAAGAGGAGGACCAGCACGCCCGCGGCGCCGATTGCGATGATGGAAAGGAGGTCACGCGTGCGGCGTGCCGGAAAGACGTTGACTAATACGAGTGTGGTCGCGCTCCCGATGATGGTGGGGATGAGGAACAGAGGTCCGCAGATCAGGATGGCGTATGGGGCGAACAGCCACCCTCCATCGTAAATCACCCCGTAGGCGGTCAGCATTGGGACCACCATCAAGATGACCATCCACGAGCTGTGGAGCAGAGTCTCCGCAAGTTTAGCGCAATAGAAGGGGAGCCAATCCACCGGCGAAGAAATGAGCAGATCGAGATCCTTCGCGAGGAAGAACGATGACAACGCCGTGATGATGTTTGACAGGAGCAGGATGGCCAGGAACGAGAGCAGGGCAAGCGCGAGAAGCTTGCCGGCCAGCAGTGGACCAATTTCCTCCACACCTCGAAAGTATCGCAGGACGCGATAGAGCACGCCGAAGACGGCAAGCCAGAAGATGAGGCCGACGCTGCCTACCAGTAGTAGCCTACCACCTTGACCGCTGCGCTCCTCTCGGAGTCGCGTCATGGTGGTGCGCCATTTGGGGGTGAGGATCAGCGGGAGCGTCGCCGTAGTCACAGGTAGCTCACCCCTCCAACACGGCGGCGAGTTCACGCACGGCCGCCCCACCCGTCAACTTGAGGAAGAGCTCCTCCAACGAAACGTTGCCGGCAGCCGTCTGCTGACGGAGTTCCTCTATGGTACCCTCTGCCACGATGCGGCCGTGCTGAATGATGCCGATGCGGTCGCACATGGCTTGGGCCACTTCGAGCGTATGCGTGCTCATCAGCACGGTACCACCACGCTCCACGAACTGTCGGAAGATGTCTTTGAGTAGGCGAGCAGCCTTCGGATCGAGTCCAACCATAGGCTCGTCGACCACGATGCATTCAGGTCGGTGGACGAGCGCGCTGGAAATGATCAACTTCTGACGCATGCCGTGACTGTACGACTCGATGAGCTCGTCCTTCCACGTCGACAGCTCGAAAATGTCGAGCAATTCCGTGATGCGCCGTTCGATGATGTCGCCCTCCTGGCCGTACAGCCCGGCTACGAATCGCAGAAATTCGGCGCCGGTGAGCTTTTCGTAGACGAAGGGCCGGTCAGGGATGAAGCCGAGGCGCCGTTTTGCGGTCATGGGTTGTTCTATGAGATCGTCACCACCGAGCCAAACGCGTCCTGAGGTCGGCCGCAAGATACCAGCGATCATGCGTAGCGTCGTCGTTTTGCCGGCGCCATTAGGCCCGAGAAAACCGAATAGCTCACCGCGCGCCACGTGCAGCTTTATCTGATCGACGGCCACGAACTTTCCGTAGGTTTTCGTGAGCCCTTCCAGGCGAATCATCGGCTACTCCTCTACACGCTCTACGTTCAGGGTAAGACGCCCAATCGAGTGAATGAGTTCCAATTGGCGGGCAAGTCCACCAACGGTTAATCGCAGGTGCGTGGCGTCGGCGGGGAATTGACCGAATGTGGGGTCGACCGGAACCCAGTCGGTCAGATATACCTCAGGCCATGCGTGATAGTAGAAACGGCCATCGACGTACACGAGCCCGGCCGCTGTCCGGGCTGGAAGGCCAATGGCTCGTGCAAGTGCCACGAATAGTGCGGTATGTTCGTTGCAGTCGCCTCGGCGCGTATTGAGGGCGTGCAGGGCGTTGGGAATCCCGACGGTCGCCTCCTTCTCGAGCTGCTGGTGCACCCACTCGGTCAGCATTCGGGCGGCCCGTGCGGCACGCGGCCGTCGACCGACGATCTGTCTCGCCTGGGCCTGCACCCGGGGATCATTGGATTGGATGAACGGTTCCGGCTCCAGATGCGACGTGTACGCGCCGCGATGGGGGAGCCGATAGGTCCGCTGCAGCACGTCCTCCGGCACTGTGCGGATGATGAGGGTGTCTCCCGATACCGACTGTCGGGCGCCCTCCAGATCGAACCCCGAGAGATCCACACCGCCGAGCCGAACCTTCAACTCGGTCAGTTCCACCAGTGGCAATGTCGCGTTTGACGCGATGGCGGTTCGGTGGATCACGTCGCTGTCGGATTGCGAAGGGCCTGCCGCTGCCGCAGCAGAGCGAAGGTTGTAGAAAGCGATCTCGAACGCCGTTCGCGACACCTCGAACCCCGTCGGCGACGTTGCCTGGACGAGCACTCCGTAATCATCAATCCACCCCTGGAGGGCCAGATCACCGATGTGCTGCTCGATCTTCCAAGCATGTAGCGTATCCCAGCGTGCGGGTACCCAAAGACCGGAAGAAGAGTCGAGGCTTGCACTGTCGGGGACGATCAGGGTCGATTCCGCAAGAACGCGAACGGAAACGTCCCGATCCTGGAAAGACAGCTGGTCGATGGTGCCGAAGGCGTGCTCGGCGCCGCTCTCGAGCCTCGTGCCTACGGGAAGCCGCAGCGGTAGTGACACTTGATGGACGGTCCGGTTGTCCAGGGGCAGTCGCAGTTGCTGTCGGGTTTCGTCATAGCCGAACTCGATCGACAATGAATCTTCCGCTACGGTCCCAACGACCACGAACGTGCCCGCTTCGTTTTGCAGAGACGTTTGAAAGTTCGACAGCTCCAGTGATCGACTGAAGTACGCGACAGCGCGGGCCTGTGTGTGGTCAACGCGGCCGAGGACGGGAATCTCCATGATCAAACGATCATCCGTCACTAGGCCATCGGGAACCGTGTCCACCGTGGTCGACGCGAAGCCCACTTGCCGGTCTGCAACGGAGAGCTCGTAGAACATCGATGACGGGGGAATGTTGCGACTCACGTCCTCCACGCCTCCCACGCCGCCACCATCATGGCGAAGCTCTCGTCCGGCAAGCCATGCGAGAGAACCCACCCACGCGGCGAGGATCATCCCCGCTACTGAACGGCGGCCCATTAGGCGAGACGCTTCAGCCATACGTCAAATACTTCCTTTTCGTCATCAGTAGACACGACGATCGTGACATCGCTTGGGAAGGTCTGTGTCTTCAGGTGCGTCTCCAGCACGTTCGTTGTCACCCGAGCGACATCCTCCAGCTTCAGGTTGCCAGCGCCCGTTCCCAGGGGGGGCATGACCAGCCGGTTCAGTTGCCAATCCGCCGCCCGCTGGAGTGCGCTCGTCAAGGCACGCTCCACTCCATGGAGTGAGACCTGTTCGTCGTGACTGCGTATGACGGCGTGGATCACGTAATTTGCGGGAAGGTCGCCCCCGTCCGTGACCACCGCAGCGCCAATGGCGAGCTCGACCCGCACCGTGAGCTGTTCCCAAAAGCTCGGCCCCCCGACATCGTCGAGGTGGCGGAGCGCCGACGTCGTGGGCTCCAACGCAGCAGTGGTAGGCCGAACCACCGCATCCGCGTCAACGGACACGATGTCGCCGACCACCACACGGATCACCTCTGCGCGATCTCGCGGGAACGACGGTACATGTGGGCGGCTTCCTCCGGACGGTTCAGACGGTCGTAGATGATACCGAGGCCATAGTAGGCTTTGGCGTTGGTAGGCCCAAGATCAATGGCGCGCTGGTATGCCTGCATGGCGCCCTTCAAATCGTCGACGTGGTTGAGGGCCTCGCCGAGGTAGTAATATGCGACCGGTTGAGTCCCTTCGAGTTCGATCGAGCGGCGCAGGTAAGGAAGCGCCTCTGCCCAAAGCCCCTTCCGCGACATGAGCAGCCCTAAATTGAAGTGCGCCTCTGCGTTTGAAGCATCTACCTCCAAGGCCCGGCGCAGGTCCGCTTCTGCGTCGGCGTAGCGGACCATCGCTCCGAGCACCGCTCCACGGTTGACTAGCACACGAGGATTGTTGGGCTCGTGTGTGAGACAAAGCTGCAGCTCGCGCAGAGCTGCCTCGTGATCACCGCTCTGGTCTAGCAGCAGGGCGAGATTGTTCCGCGCAGGGACGTGGCCGGGTTTCATCTCGAGCAACTCGCGGTAGATCGACACGGCTCGACGACCCTCGCCCTGTGCCTCTGCTTCCCGGGCGGCATTGTAGAGAAGATCCTCGGCCGAGGGCTCTCGGGGCTCTGCTCTCTCAAGGTTCATTGGCTCCACCGGCACCTCATCGTTTGACCTAGTCACAGCGTGCTGCTCCGTGTTGTCCATGGCGACCGTGATCTCCCCGTCGTCGTTGGCGAGCTCGAAGGGTAGGTCGATCCGCGGAGAGGGTTCGGCTTCCCGAACCTCTTCGGGCACGGCTGCAGCAACGATGGGCGCGCCCCGGTGGGGACCCGCGGCGGACACCGCTGTCTCCACAGCATCAGCCTCCCATGCCGTACCGGCCTGGCGGGACGCTGCGCGTCTCGTGAGTTCGGTGGCCATCCGGTGGCGACTCCGGCGGCGTCGTTGTGCTAACCTATTCATTATTCGTCCCTACCTTCATTCCGCTTTCGACCCCTCTTTCGCAGTGACGTCCGTCACCCAGTCGAGATACGCCTGCAATCCAGCCTCCACCGGAATCGCAAGCAGCTCAGGCACATCGTACGGGTGTCGAGCCTTCACCGCTTCCTGCAAATCTTCCCAGCGGTCTCGGTGCGTCTTGAGGAGTACCACCACCTCTCCCTCCTCGGCGATTGCACCCTCCCACCGGAAGATCGACAGGGCTTCTCCAATGAACGTGCCACAAGCCACAATGCCCTGGTCGACCAGCTCGCTGACCAGCTTCCGAGCATCGTCCCGATTCCCCACGGTGGTCAGCACCACGAGGTGCGAGAGGTCATGGCGAAGATCCATGTCGTTGCCTGGCAACTACCTAAGGGGCTCCGCGAAAGTAAGAGAGGCCGGCCAGGAAGGCAAGCAAAGCTGGGTCCGGGGTCGCCGGTTGACCGCCGCTCCCGAGCCAGTCTAGCTTCGATGGTTATGCCTGACGATAGCCTGATCGTCCGCGGGGCGCGCGTTCACAATCTCAAGAACATCGTGGTGACGCTTCCCCGGAATCGTCTGACGGTGATCACCGGCCTGTCAGGGTCGGGGAAGTCTTCGCTCGCCTTCGACACCATTTACGCGGAGGGACAGCGTCGCTACGTCGAGTCCCTGTCGGCTTACGCCCGCCAATTCCTTGGATTGATGGAAAAGCCCGAGGTCGATTCCATCGAGGGCCTGTCCCCGGCAATCGCCATCGAGCAGAAGAACGCCGGGCACAACCCCAGGTCCACTGTCGGCACCGTTACAGAGATCTACGATTACCTCCGGCTTCTTTGGGCCCGCACCGGGGAGCCCCGCTGTCCCAATGACGGCGAGCCGATAAGGCGCCAAAGCGCTTCCCAGATAACGGACGCCGTGCTCGCCTGGACCGATGGGACCAGGATCGAGATCGTCGCACCCCTCGTCCGGGGCCGAAAAGGGGAATTCAAGGATCTATTTGAAGGAGCTCTGCGACAGGGGTTCGTGCGGGCGAGGATCGACGGCGAGCTCTACGACCTCTCCAAGCCACCACGGCTGAACCGTCGAATGGCACACGACATCGCTCTCATTGTCGACCGGCTCGCGGTGCGGAAGGCGGATCGAGGGCGTCTGCACGACTCTATCGAAACAGCCCTGCGGTCGGCCGACGGGCTGGTGGAAGTGGTCAGCTACGGAAAGACCGGCCGGGCGGCCGGGCGCTCGACGCTGTACTCGGAACGCTTCTCCTGTCCCAAATGTGGCTACTCTCTCGCCGAGCTCGAACCTCGCCAGTTCTCCTTCAACTCGCCGTTCGGTGCCTGCCCGTCCTGCGGGGGTCTGGGCACACAGCGGGTTGTGAGCCCTGAGCTAGTGTTGGCGGATCCGAGCATCTCGATACTGGAGGGTGTCATCCTTCCATGGGGCGAGCCCTCGGGATATCTGCGCACAGCGGTGCTACCCACGCTGGCCCAGACGTTCCGATTCGATCTCAATGCGCCGTGGAGCGCGCTGCCCAAGCGAGTCCGGAAGGTGCTGCTCCACGGGGCGCCAGGCCAAACGATCACCTTCCGATACGGCAGCGGTCGCTCGCGGGGTCGATATGAAAGTGGTTGGGAGGGCATTCTCAAGAACGTCGAACGGCGGCACCGGGAGACTACCTCCGACGCCATTCGCCTGCAGCTGCAGGCATATATGACGGAGCAGCCGTGCACCTCCTGCCATGGCGCGCGTCTGAAGCAGGAGAGTCTCAGCGTGCTCGTGCACGGACGGAGCATAGGGGATCTCATGAGTGCCTCCGTGCAGGCGGCCCTCGAGTTCTTTCAGGAGGCCCCTCTGCGCACCGAGGGCCGTGCGGGACTGGACCCCGAGATTGCCGGTCCCATTCTCAAGGAGGTCTCGGAGCGTCTGAGGTTCCTCCAGGATGTCGGCCTGGGGTACCTCACACTCGGCCGGGGGGCATCCACCCTCTCTGGCGGAGAGGCGCAACGGATTCGCCTCGCGACCCAGATCGGCAGCCGCCTCGTCGGGGTGTTGTACATCCTCGACGAACCTTCCATCGGGCTGCACGCCCGGGATAACAAACGTCTGCTGCGAACCCTGACGGAGCTGAGAGACCTCGGGAATACCGTCATCGTCGTGGAGCACGACGAGGAAACCATCCGCACAGCCGATTACATCGTCGATCTCGGACCGCGGGCTGGACGCGACGGAGGCGAGGTCGTCGTGCAGGGGACGGCTGATGCGATAATGGCTCACTCGTCGTCGTTGACCAGCCGATACCTACGCGGTGATCTCCGCATTGCGGTCCCTTCGTCCCGGAGGCCGCCGAGCGAGGATCTGGCTTTGCTGATCCGCGGAGCGCGGCAGCACAATCTGAAGGCTATCGACGTCACGATTCCGCTGCGAGCGTTCGTTGCCGTGACCGGCGTGTCGGGATCAGGGAAGTCAACCTTGGTTACCGATATTTTGTACCACGCGCTCGCGCGTAATTTCTATCGTGCCAAGACCCTTCCAGGTGCACACGATCGAATAGACGGGCTCGATCATCTCGACAAGGTCCTGGATATCGACCAGAGCCCCATCGGGCGAACTCCGAGGTCAAATCCGGCAACCTACACGGGGCTCTTCACGCCTATCCGGGAGCTGTACGCCCAGCTGGCAGAGTCGAAGATCCGGGGGTACGGGCCGGGTCGATTCTCGTTCAATGTGAAAGGGGGTAGGTGCGAGTCCTGTCAGGGCGACGGCCTGGTGAAGATCGAAATGCACTTCCTCCCAGATGTGTACGTCCAATGTGAAGTGTGCAACGGTCGGCGATACAACCGCGAGACACTCGATGTGCGATATCGCGGGAAGTCCATCGCTGATGTCCTGGATTTGACCGTCGCCGACGCGCTCGAATTCTTCGAGAACCAACCCCGCATTCGCGCGAAACTCGAGATTCTCAACGACGTGGGGTTGGGATACATCCACCTGGGGCAGAGTGCTACGACGCTTTCGGGCGGTGAGGCCCAGCGGGTCAAGTTGGCAACGGAGCTGAGCAAGCGGGACACGGGGCGAACGCTTTACATTCTCGATGAGCCGACGACGGGCCTGCACTTTGAGGACGTACGGCTGCTCCTCGATGTGCTCCATCGCCTCGTGGACAAGGGCAACACGGTGGTGGTTATCGAGCACAACCTCGACGTGGTCAAGACCGCAGACTGGGTGATCGATCTTGGCCCGGAGGGTGGCGAAGAGGGTGGCTGGTTGGTCGCCTCCGGCGCGCCGGAGGAGGTGGCACGGGTGAAGGAGTCGTACACAGGGCAGTTTCTCAAGCGGATGCTGGCGGACTGAAATCAGGGGCGGTCGGGTTCGGTCTGGTTTCCCCGATGTGCCTAATTGATAGATTAGACGTACCAATGGGCGCACGCCGACACCTCTCGAGGTTCGCCACGTACGGAGGGAGTGACGGCACTAGAAAGTTGGCCCGGCGACAGATGGCGATGCCGCTCGACCCGTGGCCCCAGGAGCGATTGGTGGATCCTTTTGTCATCAACAATCTCATCATCCCGCTGGCCGGCATGGGGACTGCGGTCGTGCTTGGGTTAGGGGTGTTGCGCGTTATTCGGACGGGCATCGAGCGGCAACGGGGTGCGTCGGCGGCGCAAGAATTAGAGGGCACGGTACGAGACCTGCACCAAAGGGTTGAGGCATTGGAACAAGCGGGGCACCAGGTGGCGGAGCTGGAAGATCGGATTGATTTCGCCGAGCGACTGCTGGCACGACAAAGGGAATCGGGTCGCGCAATTGACGGGCCGTGAACTCGGCCGGAACAGGTGACGACCTCTTGGTCGCCTTAGCAACAAGGGATTAGCCAGCCTTTCCATGGAAGATATTCTCATCCCGCTGGGTGGCATCACGATGGTTGGAGTGCTGGGTGTAACGCTGTTACGCACCGTTCGCAGCGTGATACACCGATACTTCGACCGGAAGGCCGCGCTGGAGCAATCGACCGACGGCGAGGAAGCGCTGCGTGGGGAACTCGATGATCTGCGAGCGTACGTTGAATCACTCGATGAGCGGCTCGATTTCACGGAACGGTTGTTGGCGGAACGACGGGAGAAGGGGCTGCCCGGGCGGGTGGAGTAGACGAGCGGATGGACGAGATCCTGGGACTTACTTTCATTGTTCTCTGTTTCGGCGGGGGTTCGGTCTTCCTGCTCGCCATATCACCTATCGGGCGTGCCATAGCTGATCGTATACGACGGACGGGGGGTGCTCCTGACGGGGAACTCAGTCAACTTCAGGAGCGACAGGATGCAGTAATTGAGGAGCTCGAGGGCGTTCGTCGCGAAATCGCCGATCTGCACGAGCGTCTGGACTTCACGGAGCGACTGGTGGCGCGGGGGCGGGAGGCGGGGGAGCTTCCCGGGCCTCAGGATGTTCAATAATGAAACATATTGCGGTCTTCACTAGTAGTATGTCTTATGGATGTGGGAGAGGAGACAACGGGTGGGGTCGGCGAATAGAGACCGCCATGGTCAGGCCGTGGTGAGGGCAGAAGTAAGAGCACTTCGGAGCGCGGCGCTGGAGCAAGGGCCATGTCGCCCAGGACGAAGAGTTAGCAAAGCGTCTCCATGGTTTGAGCGAGCAGGTGGTGGCGCTGCACGATGAAGTGCTGGAGCTCGGTGAGCGGGTGGATTTTACCGAGCGGGCGCTGTCGGCGGTTCGGCAGGGGGGGGTGCCTACCCTTCCCGGGAGAGAGTAATGTCAAGTCGCGAAGAGATACAAAGCTTCATCGATCGCATGGTCGATGGGGGCATGACGAGTGAGGAGCTCGAGGAAGGGCTCTGGGTCTTGCGGGTGGTCGTCGATTATGAGCCACCTGTGGTAGTGATCCGTGTCAACATCATGGATCTTCCGTCGCAGGACAAGAAGCGCTCGGAGCTGATGAAGCGGTTGCTCGAGTTGAATGCCACTGATCTGATTCACGGGTCGTACGGACTCGAAGGCTCCAACGTCGTGCTCACGGATGCTCTCCAGCTTGAGAACATCGACTTCAACGAGTTCCAAGCGAGTATTGATTCCATCACCCTGGCGCTGGGACAGCATTTGCCCACGCTTGCGTCATATCGGGAGTGACCGGTTATGGGGATCTTAGATCGCCTGTCGACCCTGTTCAAATCGAACATTAACGACCTCATCAACAAGGCGGAAAACCCGGAGAAAGTGCTCAACCAGCTGATCACCGACATGCGCGGTCAGCTGGCCAAGGCCAAGCAAGAGGTTGCCTCCGCGATTGCCGATGAGAAGAAACTCCAGGCGCAGGTGGAGAAGGAGAAGCAGCAAGCCGAGGAGTGGCAGCGCCGGGCCATGCTCGCGGTCGAGCAAGAGCGCGATGATCTGGCCAAACAGGCGCTGGTGCGCCACAACGAACACTTGCAGGCCGCTCAGGCCTTGCACGAGACCTGGGCGCGGCAGAAGGCCGAGACGGAGTCGTTGAAGACCTCGCTCCGTCAGCTCAACGATAAGATCGAAGAGGCCAAGCGGAAGAAGAATCTGCTCATCGCCAGGCAGAAGCGTGCGGAGGCGCAGGCTCGGATTCAGAAATCCATGTCCTCAATGAGCGACCGGAGTGCCTTTGAGCATTTCGACCGGATGGCCGAGCGTATCGAGGAGACAGAGCGGAAGGCGCTGGCCGCCGCAGAGCTGCAGGAAGAGTTTACCGCGGATTCGCTCTCGCGGGATTTTGAGGCACTTGAGTTTCATGGCACCCAGGACCAGCAACTGCTCGAGCTCAAGCGGAAGATGGGTAAACTCCCACCTGGGGAATCCGCGGAGCCTCGCCAGCTGGAGCCGGGCGAGGATGTCCAGGATGCTGAGGTCGTCGAAGAAGAGGAGGAAGGACAAGCCCAGTAATGCCTGACAACGGCGGTGGTCGCCTGCCGGCCACCCTAATAGCCATCTTCGCTGTGGGTTTGCTCCTCTTCTTTGTCCGCAGCGTTGTCGAAATCGCTGTTCTCCTTTTCATATCAATCTTGCTGGCCGCCTATTTCTCGGCCCTGACCGATCTGTCGGTTCGAGTCCTGCGCGCCCCAAGAGCGGTCTCGCTCGCCATGGCGATTGTGGTGACCGGGCTGGGGATTGCAGGAATTGGGGCGCTGGCGGTACCGCCAGTCGCATCGCAGACGCAGGAGCTAATCGCGGCGCTCCCCGACCTCGGGAGGCGCCTCGACACGGCCGTCGGCCGATTGGCGGCACTGTATCCAGAGCTTGGCCGGGCGGCGTTCCGCACGGAGAATGGGACCTTTGTGGAGGCCCTCCTCACCGACGCCACGGATTTCGTGCGCGGCTCCTTGGGCCGTTATCTGACGGCGGGTGGGAAGCTGGCAGTGGAGATCTTCAGCGTTCTCGCGATGGGCCTCTACCTTGCCTTCGACCCAAAAGGCTATAAGGAAGGGGTAATCTCCCTAGTTCCTCCCAAGGTCCGTCACATCGCACGTACGACCCTCACGGACCTGGAGAACACCCTCCGGGCCTGGATTGGCGCCCAGTTGCTGGCGATGGTCGTGCTGGCCGTGCTCACGGGCATTGGCCTGTTGGCCCTGCGGGTTCCCTATCCCCTGGCGTTTGCCGTTTTCACGGGGCTCGCGGCCCTCGTTCCCTTCT